>NZ_JBHRWI010000005.1:0-139741 GCF_042647905.1 Amycolatopsis halotolerans | reverse complement strand
CCCAGCAATGTGTCCAATATGCCCAGCTCGGCGTCGCGGCCGGTGAAATGGGTGACCGTAGGCGGCAACTGCCGGGGCCGCGGAAGCGCCGAGGAACTACTCGCGTGGACGTGAATGTCGCCGGTAACGTCGCGGGCCTGCACAATCTGCTCCGCGCCGCCTACTACAGCATTGACGACCTTTCCCGCTGAGTTCTCCTCGTGGCCCATGAGTTCCCTCCTCCGCCCGGGTTTTAGGGTGACAGCGCGACGCGGTGCGCGGTAACGAAAACACCCGATTAGCTGCCTCTCCCGCACGGATCACATGACGGAGATAAGGCGGCGGACGTCGGCGGCGTTGCGCGCCCAGTCTCCGGCGGAGACGTGCTGCAAGGTGACGGCAACGCCGATGTGGATGCCTAGCATGCGAGCCAAGAACTGCTCGACTTCCGTGAGTCGGGCTACTAGAACGTTGCCGACTGGCCCATGCCCCGTGTGAGGCGGAGCTAGGCACTGTCGGCGCGCATGGCGGCGAACCTCGTCTGCGGGGGGGGGGAGAGAGAGAGAGAGAGAGAGTCCGCAGACGAGGTTCGGCTGCGCGCCCGGCTCAGCGGGTGATGTCGTCTCTGGAGAGAGAGTGGTGCTCTTCGCCGGTCATGAGCTCGCGTCCGGGTCCAGCGAGCAGCTGGTTCCGCGACCCTGCTGAGGGGAGTGGAATCCGCAGCCTGTGCCAAGCAGCCGGGAAGACCCGAGCCGGGATGCTGCGCTCACGGAAAGTCCCGGAATGAGCTGGGGCTGCGATAAGCAGCCAGCCTGTCCGACCGCAGTGCGCCCGAGGTCTCCCGGGTCCACTCAGTTCCGTTGACATCCTTGAAAACCGTGGCGATGACCCTCACCGCATACGCGATCTCCACTAGGACGTGCGGAGATTTTCCGCGTCGTGGTCAGCATCTGGCGAGGACACGAGCGGCGGGTGGTAGTGAGGTTTCAGTAGGTCCACTGCCATTGTCGGCACCATCGGCGGAGAGGGGTTGGCTCAGGCCCAGCTTCAATGGTCCTCGGAGACAGCCCGGAGGTCGCTACCCACCGACGATCTCCCCGCGGAAGAACTGCCACAGGCTGCAGTCCAAGGAATGATTGATCTCAGCAGCCCAGGCTGAGGTGTCGTCGTCCTTCGGGCGCACTACGTACGGGATCCGGCCGAGTTATCCGCAGCGCTGGCTCAACCGGCGCGCGCCTTCGAATGGTTCCGTCGCGGGGACCTTGGGTCATTTCAAGCGGATGTCTGTACGGCCGGGCAGTCGCTGCTGCTGAGAAGACAAGTGAGAAGTCCGCGGACCTTCTTGTTGCTGGGGTTCGCCGTGCTTGGCAGCGAACTGGACCAGTGTCCTGGTGGATTCCTTTTCGGTGAGAGCGATTCTGGCGAGTTCGGCAACGGCTTGGGTGTAGTCGCCGGACCGGTCGTGGACGAAGGAACCCGAGATCACGTGGTTGATGCAGACTACGGGCTGGTGCAGTTCGTAGCGAGTCCAGCCGCTGGACAAGGCAGGGTGGCAGCTGATGCCGGAGGGCACGACTCGGACGGTGACGTTGGTGCGCTTCTGGTTAAGCCTGGCCAGATGCCACAACTGTGCGGCTGTGGTCTCGGCCGAGGCGGCGAGGCCGTGAACGACTAGTTCGCCGATGTACGCGGTGACAGGCTTGGCCTTCGGTCCGCTGATCATCTTCGCTCGGAGTTCCCGCAACTCGGCCAGCTCGGTGGTTCGGTCACGGCTGCGACCAAGGGCGAGAAGTACTTCGTTGGCATATTCGGGAAGCTGCAGCAAGTCAGGAACAAGCGTAGGCTCCCAGACGGTTGCCGATTTGGCCACCCCTTCCACATCAAGCAGGGTAGCGAGGTAGTGAGGCATGGGCTGGTCCCCCGCGATCACCACGCCCGCGGTGAGACTTCGGGCGAGGTTCAAGATCCGCTTCTTGTCCTCGCCGACGACTCCAAGCGCGCCCAGATAGCCCGCCACGTCCTCTGATGACGGGGTCCGCTGGCCACTCTCCCAGTTCGAGATCAGCGAGGGATTGATGCCGATCCGGCGGGATAGTTCGCGGAGCCCCCATTGGGCCTCGATGCGCAGGCGGCGGAGGGCTGCGCCGAGGATCATGATCCGCGGTTGGTCTGTCGTGTGCTCGTATTTGCTGGGCGGTATCACTTTTAATGTCTTCTCGCCGCGGCCTCGTCATCGATGACCGTCGACACGGCAGGCGGTCCTTGGTGCGGATGGGGTGTGCTCAGGTGTTGTTGGCGCGTTCGTCTTCCGGGACAGAGTTTGCCGCCCGCAGTGGCAGGAGTTCGGCAAGCGCGGCAGTCGGTCGTGTGTACCTGGTGGATCGCCTCGGCTGTCAGGCACTGCGCGCTCTGCGGTTGAGCTGGTCATGGTTTCCACGCCCGCCAGGGAAAGTCGACGGACAAGCTGCCGTCTGCGAGCACATCTGCGATCGCGGACGGACGTAACAGGGCGGCTTCGGGCTCGCCGCACCAGCGGGGCGCATAGGGCTGGTAGCCAGTGATGTCATCATTTTCGGCGAGAGTCGCATCAAAGAGAAACGCCAGGACCGTCGAGGAATCGTGTTGACCGCTCTCGGCCTTATGCTCAATCACGCAGCAAAACTCCAGTCCGGTGATCGTTGCATCGATCTGGTGGCGCAAGGTGCGATGCAGCGCTTGCTCGACTGGTTCGCCGTCTCGAACTGGGCCGCCCGGCAAGACAAGCGCGCCGGTCTCGTCGGTCAGGAACAGGATTTCCTCGTCGCGACCTATGAGAGCGTAAGCTGCGACTCGAGGACCTGGTCGGTAGCTGGCATTGTTATGCATGGCGGGTTTCCCATCACTGTGCGGGGAGCCAGCCGAGATGACTGGCTGGCTCGTGCGGCGGGCATGACGTCCTCGGCCGCGCAGTCCTGCTTCGCGCGAACTTCCTCTCGCTAGCGGTGCGCGGCGGCGAGATCGCGGTCTTTAACCGGCCACGCGATCTGTGTTGCAGTCCAATCGTCCAATGGCCTTCGGCGAGTGACAGAAGGCTGGCCCAGGTCGGTCGCCCCATCGTTCGGAGACTCTCTGTGTTCTGCGGGAACTGGTGCGACGCCCTGCCTGAGACAAGGTTGGTCGAGCACAGTTGTCGCCTCCTCTCTTTCCCGAGACGGGTACCGTCCTCGTCGGAAAAACACTTGATGCACCACAACGGAGCCATGAAGAACAAATGGCAAGAACGTGAGGCATACCGTCGGCAGGCCGCGCATGTCAGGCTGCCGCTGTCAGCGCGCCGAACAACTGACCTCTGTCGCATCCGCACAGCTCGGCGAGCTTGTCCTGCGCGGGCCCGGGAACTAGCAGCCGGCCCATCGATTTCCGTGGAAGCTCCCGCAACCGAATCGCCGCCCACTGTGCGAGAGAGTGCTCGGACCGGGCCAATTCGGCGAGGTCCAAGACCGCCAAGCCGTTGTTGACCACGTCGTTGTAGACCCGATCGATCAGGCGACCGGGAGGCAGTCCCAATGCGGTGCAGTACGACCCGAACCGGGCGACAGTCATCGCGCGCGTTCCGAACTCGTGTGAGGCGATAGCCTCGTTCGACTGCCCCAGGCCCATCGCGAGCACCGGATCGGGTCGGGTCCATCCCCGACTTTGGCGCGCTGAAAGGAGTTCTTTGCCTAGAGCCTTGAGGAACTTCGCCTCGATGTCCACTCTGTTGTCCTTGCGGCGGTCAACGGCCCGTGTAGCTGCCTCGGGCACGTTGTCTGCGAGGCTTGGCTTCTCTCTGTTGGTCATGACGCTCTCCTGGCATGGAGCCTTCGTCCATGAATGCGGTATCGGCGAAAAGGCCGAGGCCGGCGATGCCGTCCGGCTTGCCCGCCCTGGATGATCACAAGAACCGCGCGCTGCTTCTCACGTTGCCGTTGGCGGGAAAGCCGAATGATGCGAGCGCACTCAGCGCATTTGGCGCCGGGGGCTGAGATGGCGAGTGAGCACTCCAACTGCCGACCACAGACGCTGACGAGAGGCATGCCGTGTTCGCGAGTTCGATAGAAGGCCTCGTCGGTCACCTCGTGCTGGATGCCGTCGCGTCCGCAGGTGTAGGGCGTGGTCCACAGGCGTTGGACTGGTCCTGCCATTCCAGACACCTCTCATTCGGGTTGGAACGCGGTGGAGGCGACGAGTCGGGGGACAGCCGTCTCCACCGCGGCTGTGGAGCGGCGGACGGGCGAGGGTGCACGGGCGTGCTGACGTGGGGTGGCGGTGCGCGCCGTCGTGCTCGACCTCGCCCGCCGCCGGGATCCCCAGGGACGTCCCGCGCTGTCGATCCGGACGTCCCGGGGTGGCACTGCCTTCGAAAAGGCGGTCAGGCATTGATCTCGCGGGATCTCTGCTAGGCCAGGAGGTGTGCGGCGTCCTGGGTTTCGTCGCGTCCTGCCTTGCCGCTGGGCAGTTTAGATTTGTCGCCCGGTGCGGTTGTCGATGATGGCGCGGAACCCTGCAGTGCAGGCCGTGCTGAACTCATTCCATCTTCATCGGGCTGAGCACCGGCCGCGAGATCAACATGAGTCGTCGCAGCAGGCAACATGGCTATCACTGGAAAGCACCCTCCTGCTCGTCGGTGTTAGTGGTACTTGGCCGGACTTGTGTCTGTCGTTGGGTCGGCCAGCGTCCGTGCGGCGGAGCCCTGGCCGTCTTGCCGGCTTCGTGGTCCGCCGCTGTGCCACCACTAACGAAACCCCAGTTCAAGCCCGTAAACCACCCAACGAAACCATGATCTTGAGGGACCGGAACTCACTGTTCAACGGGGAGAAATTGCTCCATACTGGGATCGGCGTATGGTCCGCGCAGACTCGCCTGAAGGGGGACCGCCATGCCTTCGACCACTCGCAGTGTGCGAAGCAAGCAACGCGAATTGTCAGCGCAGCTCCGAGCGCAGTCTAAGACATGGGTGGAGATCGCGTTTGTCCTCGCCGAGCGGTACAACGTCAACATGCGCACCGCCCTGCGGTTGGCCCGCGGGTGGAGCCAGCGAGAGGCTGCCGAACGTTGGAACCGGCGCTGGCCGGCTGAGCCGAAGACTGACAAGGCGTTTTCGTACTGGGAGCTGTGGCCCGCGCCGACGGGACACGCTCCGCCTCTCGACATTCTCTGTCGGCTGGCGGAACTTTACGAGTGCAGGGTCGCCGATCTTCTTGCTGATGTAGCCGACTACCGGCCTGCCGACTCGGTCCATCAGGATCGGCAGCAACTGGCAGTGATCGAGAATCCGGCTACGTCCGTGCAGGACATTGTTGCGCGATTGGGCGCGACCGACATTCACGAGTTGGCCAAGATGGCGACGACGTGGGCACAGGCAGGCGGTTCCGGTGTCAGCCGTCGGTCGTTGCTGCTCAAGATCAGCGCTGCGCTGTCGCTGGCATCGTTGACCCCTGTGCTCACGGAGGAGCCCGCCGACGCCGCAACTTCAAGCGCGGGCACAGAGAGCGGCGACTTCTCCGGAATTTGGCGCAGCCGCTACGTTTACCCGAGTTCCGGCCGCGGCAAGAGCTTCACCGGCGAGCATTATGTCGTTTTACGCCAGCAGGAGCGCCGCTTGATCGGACAGAGCTTGCCCCACTCCATCGGGTCCCGGCTGCGGCTGGAATTGGCACTGGACCGAGCTGTGGCAACGGGGACGTGGTGCGAGCGAACGTCCCCGACCGGCTACTACCAGGGTGCCATTTACCACGGGACCCTCCAGCTAGTCATCGACCCGGCCGGTCGCCGCATGTCCGGCAGGTGGCTCGGCTTCGGCCGCGACTTCAAGATCAATTCCGGCGAGTGGGACCTGACCTGGTGCGAGCAAGGTACTTCAAAGCAAGCGCAGCGCGCGTACTACGAGAAGGCTTAGCTAGCACAGCACTGCTACTACTGTGCTTCCCCGAGCGATGCTCCCGGATGCGACCCGGGCGAAGATGCCGTACATCATCTTCGCCTCGTACACCCAATCGAGTACGACGCCGTGGCGATCCTCGAAGTCGGAGATGAATGAATCCAGCTCGGGCTTTCGCTTGGCGTAGCCGCCGAAGTGGAACTCCGTTTCGAGCGACCAGTTGTGCGTCTCGGCTTGAAACGCCTCGCGTTGGAAGCGCCGCACCTCATCGTTGAGGAAGCCGCCGCCCTTCAGCACACTGAACCCGATCGCGCGCTGGCCCTGCCGGAGACGCGCTGCGATGCCCGCCAAGGTGCAGCCGGTGCCGGATGCCGAGCAGATGGTGTCGAAATCTTCAGTAATCTCGTCGACCAGTTCGGCGCATCCACGCGCAGCTAATGCATTGCTCCCGCCTTCGGGAAGTACGTAGCACGGGCCAAACTGATTTGCTAAGCGGCTGAGCACGTCTGCGTCGGTCTTGCGTCGATACGTCGTACGGTCCAGGTACGTGAGTCGCATCCCCATACCTGCAGCAAATGCTAGCGACTCGTTCAGCGGTAGATGTTCCTCGCCTCGAACCACTCCGATGGTGTCGAAGCCGAAATGGCGGCCTGCCGCTGCCGTGGCACGCAAGTGGTTGGAGTACGCGCCTCCGAAGGTGAGCAGAGTGTGGCAGCCCTGTACACGCGCCTCGGCCAGATTGAATTTTAGCTTGCGCCACTTGTTGCCCGGCACGTCGGGATGGATCAAGTCGTCTCGCTTGAGCAGAAGCCTGACATCGTGCGGGCGGAGACGGTCATCATGCAGCTCGACGACCGGCGATGGCAGGCGAAGCGAGATGCCGTCAGGCTCGGAGGGTCGATGGGTTGCCACAGGCGTGAGCTTACGCAGCATTGAGGGGCCGCTGACACTGAAGCCGGACCTGCGGAATTCGGCCGGATCTACCACGCGCCGCATCGGTCGGCGTCGGCTCGCCCGTGCTGGACGATCTTGTTCGGAAACGAGGCTTAGTTGATGCTGTGGGCCGGGTCGGACTCGAACCGACGGCCAAGAGATTATGAGTCTCCTGCTCTAACCAACTGAGCTACCGGCCCCAACCAGGTCGTCTGCTGACGCGCATCGTCTTGGTTTGCTCAAGTTAGCACGATGATCCACGGGGACACCCGCACTGGCTGACCAGCCCGCACACGCTCCGAACATGTCGGATTCCTCCCCCCGAGCATCGGAGGAACCATGCGGCCGACGCCCTACGCGAGCGCGCTCGCGGGGTGCTGGTAGCGGACCTTCGTCAGTAACAGGCTGGCAAGGCCGACCACGCCTAGCGCGTATTGCTTCACGCCCGGTCGCTCTTGAATGTTGTGCCGATCGACGTTGCCCAGCGCAGCGACCAGGCCCGTGGCCAAGCTTCGCCAGTCGTCAGTTTCGTTGGCCTGACCGCCCGGTGCGAGCAGGCGTTCGGAGGAAAATGCCGTGGCGAACAGTGCTCGACCGACAAGCTTCCTCCCCTGCTTGTCGCACTAACAACACACCCGCCCCCTCCGACAACCACACCCCACTCCAGCACTAACACACTCACCCAACCCCACCACCAGCGACAACAAGATGAAAAATCCCCAATGTGGCTACATCGGTCCAATGACACGAATGCGACCACGGGGGCGACAGACGTCCGTCACGCTGGCTATCGAAGCGCAAATCGCCGCCCGACGGCAGCGACGGCGCGATCGAAGATCGGCAGCGTCCGTCGCAGCCTGGACTCCCGACAAAGGCGATCCGGTCGACGAGCGGGCCGCCGGTGTCCTGTAGGCCCAGCACGGCTGCTGGTGCGGCCCGCCACGCCGACTCGGCGATGCTGGTATCGGGGTCATCGCCTTGCGCACTGTCTCCCGCGGCGTCTGTGCTCGTGTGGCTTGGCCTCTCCGCTGCTCCCGGGCTTGGGTCAGGCATGGACGCTGCTTGCTTCAGCTCCGTGCGGCATCCTGTTGCGTCGCGCCGCGGAACCGGTCGAGATACAGCGGCCAGCCTGAACCGGAGCCGAGGCTCGTGAAGCTCTCCCAGCCTTCGCCGTGCCGGTCGAGGTGGCGGTGTTCGAGCGCGACCCGGGTGCGCTCGGCATCCTCGGCGGTGAATCGGATCTCCACCTCGCTGGTGCGGCGGGGATCGGGCTCCAGCTGCCAGCGTGGGCTGATGTCCCAGCTGAGGACCAGTCGGTCCGCGGGTTCGTAGGCGAGTACCCGTGCCCAGGTGCACCGGCTGCCGTCGGTGCCGACGTCGTACACGGTGCCGCCGGCTGCGGGTTCCAGCACGGTCCGTTCGATCGGCACCGCAAACAGGTTGTGCTCGCGAGGCTTGACTTCGTCGAACCGTTCGGTGAAGACGCGGAAGGCGCGCTCGCGGGGAACGTCGACGACGATGTCGACGTGCAGGGCGGCGGTCGGGTCTTGAGGCGTAGCCGGTGGACTTGCCAACAGGCTCGCAACTGCGCGCACGTCGAGGCCCGCGCCGGACGTCGATCAGGTTGTACCGATTTTGCGCGCGATCGCCAGACTTGACGGAATCTGGTTAACAGTGGCCCTGTACTCATCGGCGCGGCCTTGCTCGGGCGGGTGAGCCGCAAACTACACGGCGCTATGTTGCGGTGTTCGGAGAGGATTTCATCTTTTGCTTTCAAGGGTTCCTTGCCCGAAGACAGGCCATGCACCGAAGGGAGGGTGCCGTCCACCTGCGGATGTCGAATGGTTGCAATTTGGGGAACGCTTCGGCAACGTAGATTCGAACGCGGATCCACTCGGGTTTCCTATGAGGCAGAACGTCGGAGTGAGCATGCGTTCCTGCGATGCCCGCTCCGAGCGGGCATCGCTGCGTCGACGGAAGCGTGCCACTGCCCGGGAAGAGGGACATCCACGGCCTCGAACGCGCATTGCGGTGCTGGTGCTGCAAGCATGCCGATCCGTTCCGGCGGCCCGCGTCACGAGCCAGGTCAATCTCAGGGCCAGTCATCGCTGCCGAGGTCGGTGAGGTAGGTGCGCTCGCCGTCGCTGTGCGTATTGCCGAAATGTCCGTTTACGCGGACCGGTTCGCGGTGGTGAATACAGCCCGCGGCCGGGGTGGGGAAAGATCGTGGCACACCGTGGCAGTGCCACTCCGGCAGGTCAGTTCGTGGACTTATCCGTCCGCGACAGAATGCGGACAAACCGGTTCCGGTAAGTGGCACCGCTCTGTTCGATTCAGTCGACTCGAGCCCACCGTAAATTCACCATGCCCGTGCATCGGAAAGCGACTCACCTGCATGTTACGCCGATTGGCCGTATCTGCACGGATTTGCCCCCGCTGGTGACTCGGCCGCGTCCTGGCGCTATTCTTCCAGAATGGCTGGAAACGCAGATCAGGCGGAGATTGGCGCGATGAGCGACGGATCGACCCGCACCCCCTTGGACGTCGCCGCGGTGCGCGCCGATTTCCCGATTCTGGACCGGCGGATGGCCGGGGACCAGCCGCTGATCTATCTCGACTCGGCGAACAGTTCCCAGAAACCCCGTCAGGTGATCGAGGCGATGGCGCGCCATTACGAATTGCACAACGCCAACGTCGCCAGGTCGGTGCACCAGTTGGGAACGGAGTCCACCGAGGCGTTCGAGGCGGCCCGGGACCGGATCGCGGCGTTCATCGGCGCGCCGGACCGCGACGAGGTCGTGTTCACCTCGAACTCGTCGGCGGCGTTGAACCTGGCCGCCAATGTCCTGGTCTGGGCCGAGCCTCCGCTGGGTCTGCGCCCTGGCGGCGAGGTGGTCATCACCGAGATGGAGCACCACTCCAACATCGTGCCCTGGCAATTGGCGTGCGAGCGGTCCGGCGCGACGCTGCGCTGGTTCGGGGTGACCGACGAGGGCAGGCTCGACCTGTCGAACATCGACGAGCTGATCACCGAGCGGACCACCGTGGTGTCGCTGGTCTGGGTGTCCAACGTGCTGGGCACGGTCAATCCGGTCGCGGAGATCGCCCGCAGGGCGCACGAGGTCGGCGCTTTGGTGGTAGTGGACGCTTCGCAAGCGGTGCCGCAGTTCCCGGTGGACATGGCCGCTCTCGGCGCGGACCTCGTCGCGTTCACCGGGCACAAGATGTGCGGCCCCACCGGAATCGGCGTGTTATGGGGGCGCAAGGACCTGCTGGCGCAACTGCCCCCGTTCCTCGGCGGCGGCGAGATGATCGAAACCGTGCGGATGCAGGGCTCGACCTACGCCGCGCCGCCGCATCGCTTCGAGGCCGGCACGCCGCCGATCGCCCAGGCCGTCGGACTCGGCGTCGCAGCGGACTACCTGTCCGCGCTGGGCATGGACCGCATCGCCGCGCACGAGCGGGCGATCACCGCCTACGCGCTCGACCGGCTCGCCGACGTTTCCGGGCTCCGCGTCCTCGGCCCGACCGACCCGGTGGACCGCAGCGGCGCGGTCAGCTTCACTCTCGAGGGCCTGCACCCGCATGACGTCAGCCAGGTGCTCGATTCGCTGGGCATCGCGGTCCGCGCCGGACATCACTGCGCCAAGCCCGTGCACGACCGGTTCGGCGTCGCCTCCTCGACCCGGGCGTCGTTCTACCTTTACACCACCCGAGAGGAGATCGACGCGCTCGCCGACGGTCTGGAGAAGGTCAAGAAGTTCTTCCGCTGACCCGGCGGGGCGCGGCCAGTCCGGTCAGCGCGGCGCGGTCGAGTTTGCCGGAACCGGTCAGCGGCAACGTGTCCACCACCTGGTAGCGGTCGGGCACCATGTACCGCGGCAGGCACCCGGCCGCGTACTCGCGCAGCGTCCCGGCCGGCTTGTCCGGGGCGTCGGCGGCCAGTACGACGCAGGCGACCAGGAACTGGGCGCCTGCGGGAGTGGTGATCACCGTGACCGCCGCCTCTCGCACCAGATCGTGCCCGCGCAGCACGGCTTCCACCTCGCCCAGCTCGATCCGGAACCCGCGCAGCTTCACTTGCAGGTCGTCCCGGCCGAGGTATTCCAGCGATCCGTCCGGCAGGACGCGAGCCAGGTCGCCGGTCCGGTAGTACCGCACGCCGTCCACGTGCACGAACCGCTCGGCGGTCAGCTCCGGGCGGTCCAGGTAGCCGTCCGCGACTCCATCTCCCGCGATCCACAGCTCGCCGGTCCTGCCGTCGGGCACCGTGCCGTGTTCGTCGCGCACGACCGCGCTGAGGTGGGGCAGCACGCGGCCGATCGGGGACCGCACCGGGCCGGTCAGATCGGCCTCGGTGAGCAGTTTGTGCGTGGCGTACACCGTGGTTTCGGTCGGCCCGTACATGTTCACCACCCGCGGCGGCGCGCCGGCCCAGCCGTCCAGGAACTGCGCGATCACGTCCAGTTCGACGCTCTCCCCGGCGAATACCAGGTAGCGCAGGGCCAGCGGGGGCCGCTCCGCCGCGGCGTGCGCGAGCGCCACCGACCGGAACACCGACGGCACCTGGCCGAGCACAGTGACGCGCCGCGCCGCCAATTCCGTGACCAGTTCCGCTGGATTCCGGGCCACCTGCTGCGGCACGACGACGGCGGTGGCTCCGGTCGCCAGGCAGGCCCACAGTTCCCAGACCGACACGTCGAAGCTGAACGAAGCGAAAAGCGCCCATCGGTCCGAAGCGGACACTTCGAACAAGGGCAGCGCGGCCCGCAGCAGCGCCAATACCTGGCGGTGTCCGACCACGCAGCCCTTCGGCCGGCCGGTGGACCCCGAGGTGTAGATGACATACGCGGGGTCGGTGCCGTCCGGGTTGTCGGTGAGCTCTGCACCGGCACTGTCGCCATCGGCGTCGGGTTCCACCACGCGCACTCCGTCGAGCCCGCATCCGGTTGCCTGTTCCGGGTTTCCGACCACCGTGGCAAGGCTCGCGTCGGCGACCAGGTACCGCAGGCGTTCGGCCGGGTAGGCGGGGTCCAGCGGCACATAGGCCGCCCCGGCCTTGAGCACGCCGATCACCCCGACCGGCAGCTCCGCGCACCGTTCCAGCAGCAGCCCGACCCGGTCGCCGCGCCGCACCCCGGCCGCGCGCAGCCGCCGGGCCAGCCGGTCGGAGGCGGCGCCCAGCTGGCGATAGGTCAACTCGCGACCGTGATCGAGCACGGCCGGACGGTCCGGGCACTGAGCGGCTACGAGCCGGAACAACTCGGGCAGGGAGCGTGCGGCGGCCAGCGAGGTGTCGATGGCCTGAGATGCGGTACTGGTCAAGGGTGGCCCCCAAGGTCGAGGTAGCGGCGTCGCGTGCTCATCAGGCGTGCTCCGGGTACGCGGTCAGCAGATCGGTGAAGCGGGCGGACAACGCGGCCGCAGTCTCGGCGGCGACCCGGTCGGGACGGTGGTGCACCACGACCCGCAGTCCGCCGTCGCTCCCGGCGGGCCACACCTCGGTGAGCATTTCGCTGGGCAGGCCCAGATAAGCCTGGCGCAGGAAGCGGGCAGACGCGCCGGGCAGATCGAGCACGGGGGCGGCGTTGTCCTGAAGCGCGAACAGGTTCTGCACCAGCGCGGGCCTCGTCGAGCGCGGCGGGTTCACCAGTCGCACCAGATCGCCGAAGCTGATGTCCTGGGCGGCGAACGCGGCGGTGACGAGCGGCCCGAGCACGGCAGGGTCGCCGGTGAGCGCGGCACCCCGCAGCCGCACGCACACCGTGTCCACATGGCAGCCGACAGCGTTCCGCAACTCCGGATCCGCGCGCTGCGCAACCGGAACACCGATGCCGAAGTCGAGCTGGCCGGTGATCTCGGCGAGAGCGCGGGCATAGCGGCCGAACAGGACGGTGAAGCGGGTGACCCCGGCGCGGGCGGCGACCGCGTCCAGCATCCGCACGGCGGCGGCTGGCACGGCCGTCGTGTGGCGGGTGGGGGCCGCCCCGGCCCGCGCGTCGGGGAAACCCGGGTACCGCAGCGGCGGCAGACCGGTGAACTCGGTTCGCAGATGATCGCGTTGTGCGGCGAGGTCGGCGTGGGCGAGGCGGTTCTGCCGGGCGATCCAGGCACGGGCCAGTCCGGGAGCCTCCCGCCCGGTTTCGCTCCGGTACCCGGCCGAGAGGTCGGCGGCCAGCACGGATTCCGACCAGCCGTCGAAGGCGATGTGGTGCACGACGTATCCGAACAGGTGCCTGCCGTCGCGGAGCCGGACTAGCGCGGTCCGCCACACCTGGCCGCCCGTCAAATCCAGCGGCACCGACAACTCCGCACGCAGGGCGGCGACGGCGTCGTCGAGATCGCCTGCCGACAGCGTGACCGGCGACGGTGGCGGCGAGTCCATCGGACGTGCCGTCGGGGCGCGTCCGGCGAGATAGGCAGCGCGCAGCGGCTCGTGCTGGCGGTGGGCGTAGGCGATGGCGCGCTCCAGTGCGGCCGGGTCGAGCGGTCCGTCCACCAGCCAGGCGGCCAGGCAGTGTCCGGCACGCTCGTCGGGTCGCAGCAGTTGCGTGGTCAGGAAAGTGGTCTGCATCGGGCTCAGCGGCACGTCCCCGTCCGGCGCGTCGGTCGCCACACGACCGACGGCGCCCACCGCCAGCCAGTCGGCCAGCCCGCGGGCGGTGGGGTGCGCGATCAGCCGGGACACCGGCACCGGGCGGCCCAGATCGGCCGCCAGCCGGGCACACACCCGGCCCGCGTCCAGCGAGGTGCCGCCGAGCGCCGCGAACGGCACGTCGGCGGGTGCCGCGGGGACGCCGAGCACGGCAGCGAACACGGCCGCGACCCGGCGGACGAGGGGATCGGCGTCCTGGCCCGGCAGCACGGCGGGCACTCGTTCGTCCACAGTGGACAAAAGGGCGGTTTCGTCCAGTTTTCCGTTGGGTGTCAACGGAAACACGTCCACCGCGGTGACCCGGTCCGGCACGTGGTGCCCGACCAGTTCGGCGCGCAGCCGCGCCTCCGCATCCACCGGCACCTCGCCGGTGCAGAACGCCAGCAGCCCGGTCACCGCGCCTGCTGGACCGCGGCGGGCCAGGACCACGCAATGCGGCACTCCGAGCAGCCGTTCCACCTGGCGTTCCACCTCGGCCGGCTCGACTCGGTGGCCCCGGACCTTCACCTGACGGTCGGCGCGGGCGTGGTAGTGCAGCAGCCCGTTGGCATCGCGGGACACCAGATCGCCGGTCCGGTAGACCCGCCCGACGCCGGGCAGCTCGGGGAAGGCGCGCGCGGTCAATTCCGGGTCGCCAAGGTAGCCCAGTGCAAGGCCGTCGCCGGACAGGTGCAACTCGCCCGGTTCGTCCGTTCCGCATGACTGCCCGCCGGAGAGCACATGCAGTCCGGTGCCGGGCACGGCGCGGCCGATCGGGATGCCGTGCGGCCGGTCGCAGTCGGCCGCGACGATGCGGTGGGTGGTGGCGAACACGGTGTTCTCCACGGGGCCGTAGCCGTTGACGAGCGCGATGTCCGGGTGCGCTGCCAGGAACCGGCGGACGTGCGGCACGGAAAGCCGCTCACCGCCGGCCAGGACCTGGCGCATCCCGGCGAACGCGCCGGGATCCTCGTCCACGAGCATCGCGAACAGGCTCGCGGTCAGCCACGCGGTGTTCACTCCGTGGCGGGCCACGCCGTCGCGCAGCGCCTGCGCCGACAGGTACGGCTCGGTCGTCACCACCACCGACGTGCCGCCGCCCAGCAGCGGTGCCCACAGCTCCAGCGCGTACCCGTCCCATGGCGTGGGGGCCGCTTGCGGCATCACGGTTTCCGCGCCGAACCCGGCCACCGGGTCGCTCCCGAACAGGCGCAGCAGCGCGCGGTGCGGGGTGAGCACTCCCTTGGGACGGCCGGTGGTGCCGGAGGTGAAGAACACACACGCCGGGTCGTCGCCGGACGCCGGGACCGGGTCCGGCGCCGCGCCCGGGGCGGGCAGCGCGGTGCCTGCCGCCAGCAGCAGCGGCGGGTCCAGGTCCGCGATCACCTGCCGCACCCGGGCTGTGGGCCACAACGGATCCAGGAGGGCGTAGGCCGCGCCCAGCCGCAGCACCGCGAGCACCGCCACCACCAGTTCCCGGCCGCGCGGCAACTGAATCGGCACTCGGTGCCCGGGCCGCACACCGGCTGCGGCGAGCTGCGCGGCGCGAGTCTCGGCGGCGGCCACCAGTTCTGCGTAGCCGAGCGCACCGCCGGGATACGCCAGTGCGATGCGGTCCGGCGTGCGGGCGGCGTGCTCGCGCACCACCTCATGCAGGCCGACCCCGGCGATCGTGCCGGTCATCGGATCAGCTCTCGTCGGGCGTCGTGTGCCGGGCGGCGCTGCGCGCCAGCGGCGGCACCGCGAACCCGGCCACCAGCAGCACCCCGCCGAGCACCAGCCAGCCCACCCAGCCCAGCCCCACCGCGAGCGCGGTCACCAGCACCGGCCCCGCCGTCTGCTGGAAGCCCCGGCCGAGCGCGAACACGCCCTGATACTCGCCCTGCCTGCCCGCCGGCGGCAGGTGCAGTACCAGCCCGGTGGCTCCGGCCGCCTGGCTGTTCTCGCCGAGCACCAGCACCAGCGTCCCCACCAGCAGCAGCGGGACCGCCACCGCGGCGGAACGGTCCTGGGTCAGTGCGAACAGCACGCAGCAGCCGGCCAGGAACCACCCGGACCGCCGCAGGATCCGTGCCGCGCCCGGGATGGTCTCCGAGCCCTTGCTCATCGCCACCTGCAACGCGAACACCGCGACCGTGTCCAGCACCAGCAGGACGGAGTTCACGCCGGCCGGCGCGCCGGTGCGGCTGACGATCCACAGCGGCAACGCCACCACCAGGATCGGCTGGTAGAACTCCAGCGTTCCGCACAGCAGGGCGATGGCTACGAACCGCACGTCCCGCAGCCCGGTCCGGCGCCGTACCCCTGGTTCGGACGGCACCCGCACGTGCGGAGGGACCCGCAGCCGGGCGGTGACCAGCGCGCAGACCAGCTGCAGCACAGCGGTGCCGAGGATGACCACGACGAACGCCAGCCGGGTGCCGACCGCGAGCGCGACGCCGGCGAGCACAGCGCCCAGCGAGAAGCTGACGTTGAACAGGCCGCGCATCTGCGCGCCGACCCGCACCCGCTCCTGCTGGCCGAGCGAGGCGCGGGCCATCGCCAGCCGCAACGGGTTGCAGGAGGTCTCGCACACCGAGATCAGGCTCGCCACCACCACGAACTCGGCGAAGTTCCGCACGAAGCAGTAGGCGGCGAACAACAGCCCCAGCAGCAGGTACACCGCGAACAGCGGCCGACGCGGACCGATCCGGTCGGCGAGCTTGCCGATCGGCACGGTGAACAGCAACCCGACCAGGCCGGCCACCGATAGCCCGATGCCGACCTGGTCGGCGGTCAGGCCGATAGTGCGGACGAAGAAGATCGCACTGGACGTGAGGAACAGGCCGATCCCCAGCGCCTGCACCGTCGCCAGCACGGCGAACCGGCGCGGCAGACCGGGCGCGGGCACCATCTCGGCCAGCCAGGAGCGGACCCGGCCGCGCCCGGCGGCACCCTGGTCGGTGGTGGAGGTATCCATGGTCAGGCGGGGACCTCGGCCAGTTTCTTGCGCAACACGTCGGTGACGGCCGGGTCGCGCAGCAGCGACAGGGTGTCGGCCGACTCGAACGTGTGCACCTCGGTGCCGGCGGCCACGGCGGCCCAGTCGGCGTCCGGGTTCCCGGCGTTCTCGGTCAGCTGGAACACCACCACTTCGCCGCCGTAGGGGCGCGGTTCGTAGCGGTCCAGCGCGAAGTTGACCGCCGCCCACACCGCCTGCCGCCAGTGCAGGTCCTCGGCGGTGACGCCCTCGTCGATCTTCGCGGTGGCGAGCATGGCGGCCAGCACCCGGGCCGGGTCCGTGGTCAGGTCCGGGATGTCGAACTGGCTGCGCAGCGAGGCAAGCCGGAAGTTGTACAGCTCGCTGGGCCCCCAGCCGGCGTCCATGTCGCTGACGCCGGGCGGCAGCACGTTGAGCACGGCCAGCAGCCCCACCGGATCGCCCGCCGCTTCGAGCTGGCGGGCCACCTCGTAGGCGATCCGGCCCCCCGCGCACGGGCCCACCAGCAGGTAGGGGCCGTGCGGCTGCACCCGGCGGATCTCCTCCAGGTACCGGATCGCCATCTCGACGACGGACAACGGCGGTCGCTCCCGGTTCCACAGACCCACCGACTCGAGGCCGTAGACCGGGCGCTCGCCGCGGAACCGGTCCACCACCTCGGATACGAACCGCACGTTTCCCGCCCCCCAGTGGAACACGAACACCGGGGTGCCGGTGCCCTCGGCGAGAGTGACGAGCGGCGAGTGCGGCCGGGCCCGCATGGGGCTGAGACCGGCGGACCACACCGCGGCGAAGTCCGGGGCCTCGCCGCCCGGCTCCCGGACGGCAGAATCTCCGTCGGGGGAAAGGGCCGCGGCGATGGCGGACGGCGTCTTGTGCTCGAACACGTGGTCCGGGACGATCGTGATGCCCTGCTGCTTGGCTTCGGCCACCACATTCACGATCAGCAGCGAATAGCCGCCCAGTTCGAAGAAGTCGTCGTCGGGACCCGCGTCGACAGCGAGCAGGTCCGCGTAGATGGTGCACAGTGCGGCCACCACTTGTTTCCGATCCAGCGCCATCAGCCGTTCTCCTCGCCCCGGAACCCTTGTCTTGCCTTGCTTTGCGTTGCCGCGTGACGCCTATGCCGTGCCGAAGAACTTCTGCGCCGCCCGGACGCCGTCCACCAGCGCTCGCACCTCGTCAGCCTCGTTGTAGAGGTAGAACGTGGCCCGGACGCTGGCCTCGACGCCCAGCCTGCGGTGCAGCGGCACCGCGCAGTGATGGCCGACCCGCACGGCGACCCCGCGGCTGTCGAGCACCTGGCCCACGTCGTGCGGGTGGATGCCTTCCACTACGAAGGACACCGCACCGCCGCGGTTCTCCACGTCAGTGGGGCCCAGCACGCGCACGCCGGGCAGTTCGCCCAGTCCGTCCAGGGCGAGCTGGGTGAGTTCCTGTTCGTGCCGCGCGACCTCGGTCATGCCGGCCGCGCTGAGATAGTCCACCGCCGCGCCCAGCCCGATCACCTGCGACACCATCGGCACGCCTGCCTCGAACCGCTGCGGCGGGGCCACGTAAGTGGACCTGTCCATCTCCACGGTCCGGATCATCGACCCGCCGGTGAGGAACGGCGGAAGTTCCTCAAGCAGCTCCCGCCGGCCGTAGACCGCGCCGACGCCCGTGGGGCCGAGCATCTTGTGCCCGGTGAACACCGCGAAGTCCACGCCCAGCGCGGGCAGGTCGACCGCGCCGACGCCCGCCACCCCGTGCGGCACCGACTGGCAGCAGTCCAGCACGGTCAGTGCGCCGGCTTCCCGCGCCTTCGCGGCGATGACCGCGACCGGATTGACCGTGCCCAGCACGTTGGAGCGGTGGGTGAACGCGACCACCTTGGTCCGCTCGGTGACCAGATCGTCGATCGCGGACAGGTCGAGCCTGCCCTCGTCGGTGAACCCGAACCACCGCAGGCGCGCCCCGGTGCGCCGGCACAGTTCCTGCCACGGGACGAGGTTCGCGTGGTGCTCCATCTCGGTCACCACGATCTCGTCGCCGGGGCCGAGCCGGAACCGCGCCGCCTCCTCGCCGACGTGCAGCGCGTTGTTCATGGCGTAGGCGATGAGGTTCACGCCTTCGGTGGCGTTCTTGGCGAACACCACCTCGGCGTGGTCCGCGCCGACGAACGCGGCCACCCGCAGGCGCGCCTCCTCGTAGACCGCGGTGGCCTCCTCGGACAGGTGGTGCGCGCCCCGGTGCACGGCCGCGTTGTGCTGCTCCAGGAAGTTCCGCTCGGCCTCCAGTACCTGGACCGGCTTCTGCGAGGTGGCCCCGGAATCCAGGTACACGAGCTTTTTGCCGTCTCGCACGGTGCGTTTGAGGATCGGGAAGTCGGCGCGCAGCGCTGCGACGTCGAGCCGACCGGTCTTAGTGCTTTCCACGGCGTTCTCCGTCGTTCGCGTCAGAGGCTGAAGTAGTCGACTTTCAGGCGCGGGATGTAGTTCGAAACATCCGAGTAGTACTGGATGATCCCGTAGTTGTACTGGTCGAACGAGTGCTTGAGGTCGTGCAGGTTGTTCACCGCGCGGTGCGCCTGCCAGGCAGGCACGTAGTCGCGGTCGGCGAGCGCCTCTTCCAGCAGGCCGGTGTGATTGGCCTTGACGTCCTCGGCGACGTGCGAAACCAGCGGAGCCAGGCAGTCTTCGGGAAATCCGTAGTCCACGGCGAGGCGCTGCAGCGTGTTGGCGCCGTCGAGGGTCTCGATGCCGCGCGCCTCGAACAGTTTCGTGCAGGCGAGGTAGCCAAGGGTGTCCTCGCGGGCGATCTCGCACAGGTTGTTGGTCCACGACCAGGTGCCGATCAGCGGGTGGGCGTTCTCCACTTCCTCTTTGGACAAGCCCATGTTGACCAGGCTGTCCCTGGCCATCCAGGAATGGTCGTACTCCTCGGCGAGGTATTCCGACAGCATCTTCTTCCAGGCCGGGTCGTAGCAGTGCGCGATGGCGGTGGAAATGTGCCTGCTGGCGGAGTTGATGTAGTGGTAGGTCTCCAGGATCAGGCCGAGGAAGACCTCCTTGCGGAAGGTCCGGTTCTCCAGGCCCGACCACAGCCGGTGATAGCCGATCTGCTCAGTCCACATCGCACAGGACTTGTCGATCTGCTTGAGGAACGTCTCGGTAGGAATGCGCTCCAGCGCGGTGTCCGCTTCGCGCATGAGGCCCTGCTCGGCAAAATTGGTGACGATCGCGAGCGTGTCCTCGACGCTGATTCCGGTGATCTCGCTGATCTGCTCGACGGTGTGCCTGCCGTCGAGGTAACGCTTGAAGTCGAGGAACGTCTTCAGTTCGGCGCCCTCGTGCGACAGCTCGAAATGCTGGTCGCCGACGATCATCAGGATGCCGTCCAGCACGCCGTCCAGGTCGCCGTTGTCGTTGTCGCCGCCGCGGTTCGGCACGAAGAAGGTGCAGTGCCGCAGCCGGGGCTTGTAGTTGAGATCCTGCGTCGAGGTCATGGTGTCCCTCCGTGCCTGGTCCGGTTCTTCCCGTTCCCCTGCCGCCGCGGACGGCGGCCGCCTGGTCCGCGCCGCGGCCGATCGCCGCGGCGCGGTGGGTGAGGCGCGTGCCATGGCCCACCACGCCTCACCTTCGCACTGCACCGATCCGCGGTCAGCCGCAGAGGACGGCGCCGCTCACCTTGCTGATCTCGGGCTTGCCGACCCGCTTGATGGTAACGGTCATCGTGACTCACCTCCTATTTCGAACTCACGGGGAAGAATGCGAATCATCGGCGACCTGAAAAACACACGCGCACCGGCGATAAGACCGGAAAATCATGCACTGAATACGAGATCCAGAATGGTTCCGGTTGATCTAGCGCACGCCGGAAGCCGCTGCCAAAAAGTGTTTTGGCATGCCGTGCTTGTCTCCGTGACCCCCGCTCTGCCCCCAGTTCGCGTCCGGTGACCGGGACGCTCGCGTCCAGTGACCGGGACGCACCGCGATGCCCAGGACCGCAGTGGCATGAACCCTACCAGCCTCAGGTCGTTCGTCAAGAGAGAAAACAATTCGCGAATCGATCGGCCGAACCCGAAGAAGGCGAGTGAGCGTGCCGTCACGAATCGCATTGTCTTGCTGTCTTGTCCGATCCTTGCTCGCCGTCACGGATCTGTTCATGCACGGCAGGCAACGATTCGATGCAACGTGCCCATTATTGCGAGAGTAATTCGTATTGTCCGAATCAGGCAAGGCTTCCTTGTCGGCCGGAAAGGCGAACGGATCTTCGGCCGAATGGCGTGCCCGGAGGGTGCCGGAATTGTCAGTGCCCGAATTCTTCCGTCCACTGTGCCACGATCGCGGACAGAGCCGACAGCGGCAGCGCACCGTTGCCCAGCACCAGGTCGTGGAACGCGCGCACGTCGAACCGCGCCCCGAGCGTCTGCTGCGCCTGCGCTCGCGCCCGCTGGAACTCCAGCCGGCCCACGAGGTAGGCGAGCGATTGTCCGGGCCAGGCGATGAACCGGTCCACATCGGTCTCGATCTCCACTCGCGGCCGGGCGGTGTTCTCCAGCAGATAGGCCACCGCCTGGCCCCGGCTCCAGCCCAGTGCGTGCAGGCCGGTGTCCACCACCAGCCGCGCCGACCGGCGCGAGTCCGCCGACAGCATCCCCAGCCGCGCCAGATCGTCGGAGTACAGCCCCATTTCGTCGGCCAGCCGCTCCGCGTAAAGCCCCCAGCCTTCGGCGTACGCGGTCAGCGTCCCGGTCCTGCGCAGCATGGGCAGATGAGTCAACTCCTGCGCCAGCGCCAGTTGGAGGTGGTGGCCCGGCACGCCTTCGTGGAACGCGATCGCCTCCAGCCCGACCCGGTCCCGCTCGCGCACCCTGCTGGTGTTCGCGAAGTACGTGCCGGGGCGGCTGCCGTCGAGGGCGGGCGGCACGTAATACGCGGCGGGCGCGGCCGCTGCCGAAGCTTCCGGCACCGCCGATACCGCGCACCTCGAGCCCGGCAAGCGGGCGAACCAACGCGGCGCGGCCGCTTCGGCGCGCGCGATCGCCGCTCGGGCCGCGGCCAACAGCTCTTCCTCGTTGTCCCAGCGCAATCCGGTATCGTTCCGCAATCGCGCGAGCGTGGCCCGGAAGTCCGGTGAGCCGAACACCCGGCCGCCGAGGTCCGCATACTCGCGTTCCAGTCCGGCCATCAGCGCGAGCCCGGTCTCGTGCAGTTCTTCCGGCGTTCGGTCGGTCGTGGTGTGCGCGCGGACCAGGTTCCGGTAGACGGCCGCGCCGTCGGGCAGCCAGCACAACCCGGGCCGCTCGTCCGGCCGGGCGTGCGGAGCCACCTGCTCGGCCAGCACTTGGCGGTAGCGCGCGAACGCGGGCCGCACCGCCGTCTCCAGCACCTCGTCCTGTTCCGCGTCGGCCAGTCGGGCGAGGGGATCCGGCGTCGCGGTGTCGAGGTATTCGTCCAGTTGCCGGACCGCGCGCGCCACCAGTCGGGCGACCGGCAGCCGGCCGGCCGCCACTCCGGCCAGATGCCGCTGTGCCGCCTGGTCCAGCAACGCGGGCACGGCCGCGAGACGCGCCGCGTATGCCCGTGCCCGCTCCGGCGTGTCGAGGCCGGCCATAGGCAGCATCGCCAGCAATTCGGCAGCCGGCGCGAAGAACAGATCGGTGATCGTGTACTCGACAAGGCGAGCGTCTACCCGTCCGATCGCGGCTTCCGCCTCGTGCCGCACCACGGCCGCGGTCAACGCGTCCTGCCCGGCACCGGACTGGGTTTCGCCGCCCAGGGCATCCACGCGAGTGAGCAGTGCCGTCAGCTGATCCCGGAGGGCCAGTTGAGCGGCTTCGCCGATATCAGCTAGCAGGTGATCGCGCCCGGGCAAGCCCAGCAGCGTGGCGTTGATCGGATCCGCGTCCGCGAGCAGTTCGAACAGTTCGTCGGCGATCGCGGTGACGGTGTCCGGTCCGATGGTCTCGGCCAGATTCGGTTGCGCGCCAACGCGAACCGGCTCAACCGCGTCGTCGTTCCCCGTGGTGACAGACATCCGGTACCCCCTGGTTCGTTCCCGGTGCGGAGGTCGAACGCGCGATTTCGCGCAGGCAATGATCGCGTCCCCCGGAAACGTCCAGTGTTCCGGCAACAACATGGACTGTCCAGCACGGCCGCGTTCCCTTTGCCAAGCGGCACTAGACCGAGAAGCGTCACTTGACCTTCCGCCGGATGCCATTCTCACGCTTGAATCCCTGGTCGGAATGCAATTCCCCGACCATGCGCTCATGGTCGTCAATAATGTTCTCCACTAGTGGCCATGATCCCTGCTGGTACACGGGATCATCCAGCATTCCCGGCGATATTTCGCGATTCAACAAAATGTCGCAATCCGGCATGGTCGCACGCGACGGAGGAATCCGCGGTTTGTGCGCATCATTCGTGAGGATATCGTCGCTGAGTACTCGGCATCAGCGGCAGAGCAAGGCATGGCCCATCCGATCGGGATCGATCTTGCCGACTAGGAGGTGATCCCGAGATCGTGGAGCAGTTGGTAGCGGACGGGGTCTCCGGGGAGGAACCAGTGCAGTCCTTCGAGGGCGAAGACCGCCAGGAGGTTGGCGAGCACGATCGCGCCGAAGATCCACAGCACGGTCGTGGAGAGGGCGGTGCTGTGGCTGTCCAGCGGTTCGAGTTCGCGCGCGAGCGCCAGGCTGCCGCCGGCGGCCAGGATCGCGACGGTGAAGGTGATGAAGGCCCAGGTGTAGGGGTGCAGGCCCCGTCGCCGTGCCGCTCACGCCGCGTCAGTTCCCGGCGCGCGGCGGCGCAGCGAGGGTCAGCGCCTCCGGCTCCGCCGGACCGCAACACCCGCCGCCAGACGACACTGGCGTGCCGGGGTCGTCGAACAGCCCCGCACCGCCGCACACGCCGGTCTCGGCCAGCACTAGCTCCACCCGCCCCGCGGCCTCGTGGTCGCCCGCGAGTGCGGCGGCGATGCTGCGGACCTGCTCGTAGCCCGGTCATCGCCAGGAACGTCGGCGCGCGCCCGTAGCTTTTCATCCCGGCCAGGTAGAACCCGGCCTCCGGATGCGCGAGTTCTGATTCATCGATCGGACTCGATTAATGAGCCAGACTGTATCGAGCGCGATCGATGGATGCAACCATCGACTGCGATCGATACACTGTCCGCATGCCGATCGCGCTGCCCCAGGCCCAAGTGCTGCCGACCGCCGACGCCGCTACCTACGCCGACTGGTTCGCGTGCCTCGCCGAGCCCGTCCGCGTCCGGCTGCTGCACGCCGTGTCGACCAGCCCGCGCGGAATCACCGTTGGCGCCTTGACCGAGATCCTCGGTACCAGCCAGTCCACGACGTCGCATCACGTGCGCAAGCTCGCCGACGTCGGGTTCGTGCACCTGGAGAAGGTCGGCACCGCCACCGTCGTCACCGTCAACGAAGCCTGCTGCACCGGGCTCCCGCACGCCGCCGACGCCGTAATGGGCATGCTCGGCCCCCGCCCCTGCTGCCCCGACGACGTCCCCGCCGGCATCACCGTCCGCGCCCTGGAACCCGGCGACTGGACCGCAGTGCGACGGATCTACGGCGAGGGCATCGCCACCGGCATTGCGACCTTCGAGACCGCGGTCCCCGCCCGCAAAGCCCTCGACGCGAAGTGGCTGCCCGGCCACCGGTGGGTCGCCGAACGCGACGGCCAGGTCGTCGGCTGGGCCGCCGCCAGCCCCGTCTCGAACCGCGACTGCTACTCCGGCGTCGCCGAAACCTCCGTCTACATCGCCGAAGTCCACCGCGGCCGCGGCGTCGGAAAAGCGTTGCTGCGCAAGCAAGTCATGGCCGCCGACGACACCGGGCTCTGGACCCTGCAAACCTCCATCTTCACCGACAACCGCGCCAGCCTCGCCCTGCACCACTCTGCCGGCTACCGCACCATCGGCGTCCGCGAACGCATCGCCCAACGCGACGGAACCTGGCACGACACCGTCTTCCTCGAACGCCGCAGCCCCGTCAACTGAGCGGCTGGATTTCCCGTCTCGCGAGGCGGACACTGAACTCGTGGACAGGCAGGCGGTTCACGACGAAATGGAGCGCGCTCGCACCGACTTCCACCGGTTTCTCGAGCGGGCGAGCGAGGACGCGCTGCGCCGCGCCAGCAACGGCACCCGTTGGACGAATCGCGAACTGCTCTTCCACATGCTGCTCGGCTACTTGGTCGTGTGGGCGCTGCGGCTCCTGGTACGTGTGTTCAGCCGGATGCCGGGCAGCGCGAGCAGGCGCTACGCGCGGATCCTGAACGCGGCGACCGTGCCGTTCGACGCAGTGAACTATCTGGGGTCCTGCGTGGGTGGCAGGCTCCTGTCCCTCGGGGCGATGACAGCTCTCGCAGACCAGGCAATCGCACGCCTGCACAAGAGACTTGATCGCGAAACCGACGCCGACCTCGCCCGCACCATGCACTTCCCGACGCGATGGGACCCCTTTTTCCAGGACTCGATGTCGCTGGCCGAGATCTACCATTTCTCAACCCAGCACTTCGACCACCACGCACGACAGCTCTCGCTGGACACCGGAACCGGGTAGTCACCGCGCGCAAGGGCGGCCCCAAGCCGACCGCGGTGGCTCAACCTGGTGACAGATGCGACTCGCAACAGGCGACAACTCAGCCGCACAACTGGCATAGATGCCCCAGGTCCCGGGCCGCTCCAGTGACAACTAGCGCTCACAGTCGCAGGTGTTGCAAGTTGTGACTGTGCGCCCTAGTTGTCACCTGTGTGCCGACCATCCTCGAGGTTCAGGCTCGCGTGTGCAGGACAACTGTCACCCGGTGTGCGGGGTTTCTGTCACTGCAGCGATTCATGCGGGCGAGTGCGAGGGACTGGATACTGGAGCAGGTTGGGTCGGCCGAAGGGCTGCGGCGCTCGACGGAAGACAGTGTCGACTCAGGTTCCGGCGCGGTCGGTTTACAACGGGGCTCCGGCAGCCACGTCGCATCGAGATACGTTGCGCAAGAGCGGCTCGGCAAGTTGTCCCGCGGACAGCGGACGCACGGTCGCATTCCAGAACGCCGTCCGGCCCAGCACATTGTCGACTACCGAGACCAGACGCTCGTCGACCACAACGTGCTCGGACGGATTCCGGCTTCTCCGGACCATGCCGTCCGGCAGCACCGATACAACGGCATACCGATGACGCTGACTGCGCGTCCGAAAGCTGTTGCGTTGTCCGCCCGGCCCGTCAGCGGCGAGTTGTCGGGTCGCGCCAGGAAAGCGGTGCGGAGGTTGTGGTCGCGCGGCTGCGGATCTGCTGAGCGAGGTGGGCGGCGTCGTGACCGACATAGCCGATGAGCGCTGAGCCTGCGGTTCGTTGCCAGGGCTGCCCGAGGACGTACAGGCCGGGTGTCGGCGTGATGCCTTCGCGGTGGCGGAGTACCGACCCGTCGAGCGCGCCGGGGATGTCGACCCACGAGTGGTCCCGGCGGAATCCGGTGGCCCAGACGACCGCGTCGACGTCGGTGCGGGTGTCGTCGGCGAAGGCGGCGGTGCTGTCCAGGGCTTTCGCGAGCCGGGGTGCGAAGCTGATTCCGAGGCGGCGCAGGGCGCGCGGCGAGTGGCCGATCGCTGTGCCTTCGCCGCGGCGCATCCAGCGGCCTCGCCGAGAGGCCGCGGGTGCGGTGATCAGTCCGGCGCGGGTCTGCCACCAGAAGATGTCGCGGCCCAGGATGCGTTGCGGGACATGGACGTTGCGGGTTCCGGCCGAGAGCGTCACCGCGACGACGTCCGGGTCGGCGGCGAGTTCGGCGGCGATCTGCACGCCGGAGTTGCCCGCGCCGACCACCAGGACCCGGCTGCCGCGGAACGCATCCGGATCCCGGTACGCGCTGCTGTGCTGTTGCAGGATTTCGGGCGCGAATGTTTCCGAGAGGGCCGGGACGGCCGGTTGCTGGAACGGCCCGGTCGAGACGACCACCTGCCGTGCCCGTACCGGTCCGCGGCTCGTGGTGAGGCGATAGTCGTCGTGGCGTTCGAGGGCGGTGACGGCGGTCGACGTCTTGACGGGCAGGTCGAAGGTGCTGGCGTAGGTCGCGAGGTAGTCGGCGACCTGGTCTTTCCCGGGGTAGGCGTCCGGCGGGCCGGGGAACGGGAGGCCAGGCAGAGCGGCGTATCGCGCCGGGGTGAACAGGCGCAGGGACGTCCAGCGATCGCGCCAGACGTGGCCGACCTCCGGGCCCGCGTCGAGGGTCACGAAATCCAGGCCTGTGCCGGCAAGTTCGTGTCCGAGAGCCAGTCCTGCCTGGCCGCCGCCGACGATGACCACGTCGTAGCCGGTCATGTCGCCGACGGGGCGACGGCGCCCAGGATGAGGTCGGCGACGCGGACGAAGGCGGCCATGTCGTCGGACGGCACGTCGCCGAGGACTGCCCGGGCACCGCTGCGCCGGCTGTCGTTGATCCACTGTGCGGTGACGGATCCTTTGGGAGTCAAGGAAACCGCGACGGCGCGCCGGTCGTGAGGATGGGGCAGTCGCCGCACCAGGCCAGCGCCCTGCAATTGGTCGACGAGGCTGGTGACGTGGCGAGGAGTGCATCGCAGCGCGTCGGCGAGCGCGCGTTGCATCAGTTCGCCGTCGCGGGCCAGCACGTAGATCACCTCCGCGCGGCTGGGGGTGAGCCCTCGCTCGGCCAATGCTCCCTGCATCGTCGCGGCCAGCCGAGCGGCCAGCTCGAAAGCCTTGTCGAACGCCTCCTCCGGACTCCCGGTCACCTCGTCCCTCCCCCTTTTAGTGTCTAGGGTACATAGTGAGGTGAGTTCAGTAAATCTGCTCCCCGACCGTCGTCGGCGCTGGGCCCGGCACCTGTCGCGGCGGTCACAGCTGGCCTGTCTCTGCTGGTCACAGGCTGCATGTGCGGACGTCACGGCGGGAGTGCGGACGCGCTGCCGGGCCGGAAGTGTGACACTATTGGCATAGATCCAGAAAGCTTTGGAGAAGCAGAACGGGATGGTGTCCCATGTCGGAGAACCCTGGGCCCCAAGAGGTGTTGTTCGAGCAGTTCGCCCGCGTCGGCAAGGCGCTCGGCAGCCCGAAGCGGCTGGAACTGCTGGACGTGTTGGCTCAGGGGGAACGCAGCGTGGAGGTGCTGGCGCGACGCACCGGCCTGAAGCTGACGACCGCGTCCGCGCATCTGCAGGCGCTGCGGCAGGGCGGGCTGGTGCGGACCCGCAAGGACGGCACCCGGGTGTTCTACCGGCTCGCCGGGGACGAGGTCGCCCGGTTGTGCCTGAGCTTGCACGAAGTCGCGAAGGCGCATCTGGCCGAGACCCGGCAGGCCGCCGACGAGCTTCTGGGAGAGGACGAGGTCGAGGAACTCGGCCGCGACGCGCTGATGGACCGGATCGAAGCCGGCGACGCGCTCGTGCTGGACGTGCGTCCGGAGAACGAGTTCGAGGCCGGGCACATCGCCGGCGCGGTGTCGGTGCCCCTGGACGAACTCGAAGAGCGGCTCTCGGAGCTGCCCGCGGATCAGGAGGTCGTGGCCTACTGCCGGGGCGAGTTCTGCGTGCTGTCCTACGAGGCGGTGCGGCTGTTGCGGGCGCGCGGGCGCAAGGCCCGCCGGATGTCGGGCGGGATGCTCGAGTGGCGTTCGGAAGGGCGGGCGATCGCCGCGTAGACGCCGGGCCGGCGAGCCTGGTGCGCGGGCAGGGTTTCGGTCACATGAAATTGCGGGTGTGCAAAGAGGACAGATCCGCGGCTTCGTCGGCGGGGAAGCCGAGGTGGACCAGTCTCCGCTGCCGGCCGTCGTCCATTTCGGACTGGAGCTTCATGACCTTGTCGTAGCCGCGGGCGATCGCCTCCGGCGTCCATTGTCCGGCCGCCATGATGACGAGCGAGTCGAAGACGTCCTGGTTGAGTCCGGAGGTGTCGACCAGCGCGTCGTAGCGGCGTTCGACCGCGGACCGGAGCCGTCCCCGCAGAGCCGGGTCGATCTGGGACTGGTGTTGCAGGTGGGCCACCCCGAACGCGACGTGCCGGGCCTCGTCGCGGCGGGCGAGGCGGGTGACCTGCCGGGTCACCGGGTCCGGGGCGTGTTTGTCCAGGAACTCCAGCAGGTTCAGGAAGCTGCCCTCGCCCAGGACCGACAGCAGGAACGAGGCGAGCGAGAACTCGGCTTCGGTCAGCAGCGTGGCCAGCGATTCTCGGCCGCTGGCCGAGGACGTGCCCATCTCGCCGCCGCGCAGGAGCGCGCGGCGGGTGAAGACCTCCATGTGGCGGGCTTCGTCGGCCGCTTGCACGGCGAGCAGCTGGAGCACTTCCCGGAAGTGGGGGTGGATCCGGCCCAGCAGCCGCGCGGGGATGACCAGCGCGGCCTGCTCGTTCTCGATGAGGTAGGTCATCACCTGGACGACCGCTTGTTCCACCTCGGGCGCCAGCGTGAAATCCGCTTTCCAGTCCACTTCGGTGTCGGGGTTCCACTGGGCGGAGGCGGCGTGCGCGTAGAGCGAGGGCGCGATCTCGGCCCACACCAGGTCGCGGTGGGTGATGTCGAACGGCGGCGTCGGGCCTCCTTGCTCGATCAGCGCGCCGCGCGCGGCCAGGCCCCAATCCGGTGCCGGGTCGCTGACGATCCCGCCGGGATGCGGCCCGCCGGCCCGCTGGGCGCCGGCCCACCGGTCGAGGTCCGCGCGGCCGCGGACCACCCAGGCGCGGATGCCGAAGTCGGTGTCGAGGGCCGGGCGGACGCCGTGCCCGTTCTGGCGGCACCAGGTTTCCAGGTGCACGACCAGCGCGGGGTCGCCGCCGGTGACGCCGAGTTCGTCGCCGGGGCGCAGCCCGCGCAACGCCTGTTGCACGAGCAGGTGGGCGCCTCGTTCGAAGCTGAGGGTTTCCAGGTCGAGCACGCCGGGCGGTGCGGTGGTCATGGCCGGTACTCCCGGGCGGTGACCCGGCCCTCGGCGTCGTAGAAGGCCTGTTCGCGCACGGCGGCGTCGAGCATGGCGTACCCGCTGCTGCGGCCTTCGTGCCATGCGGTGAGGCCCTCCAAGTCGAACAGGGGCCGGACCTCGGGGTCGGTGTAGGACATCGAGAGCAGCAGCTGGCCGAGTTTGCGGACCTCGTCTTGCGGCGCGTCGTCGACGACGCTGAGGTTGCAGTGGTCGTAGGCGGGAGTCTGGGCGAGCACGCGGGTGCTTCCGGGCGGGAGCGTGCCTTCCTTGCCGAAAAGCAGGTGGTTCATGTCGATGATCGCGGCCGCTTCGATCTCGCCGGCCAGCAGCGCTCGCGCGGCGTCGCGTTCGCCGCCGATGTGGTCGCCGTGCAGGCCGACGCCCACGTCGAAACGGCGGACCGTGAGGTTCTCGCCCGGGACGAGCCCGGCCTCCCGCAGGAACGAGCACGGGATCAGCGTGGCCTGGGGCGAGTCGACGGCGCCGACCCCGACGGTGGCACCTTCCAGGTCGGCGACCTTCTCGTAGGGGGAATCGGCGCGGACGATGATGACCGAGGTCAGGTTCCGGTCGGTGTCGCGCATGACCAGCGGCGTGAGCTGTCTGCCGTTGGCGTCGGCCAGACGCTGCGCGCGCAGCCAGGCCAGCGGCGAGTTCCACGCGGCGTGGATTTTCCCGGCCGCGAGGTCCTCGACCTGGCGTTCGTAATGGGAGTAGAGCACGAAGTCGAAAGACAGCCCGCGGTTTTGCAGCCAGGAGCGGAATCCGTTCCAGATCGTGACGACTTTCGGGTCGTAGGCGACAGCGCCCATCAGCAAAGTCATGACATCCCCTCCGTAGTCAGAACAGCGGCAGGCCGAGGCTGGCCCGGCCGACGAAATCGCGCAGTGCTTCCGTGGTCGGAGCCATCACCCGAGCCGCCAGCGAATCGCGGAACTGCCGTTCGACGCCCAGTTCCTTGCGGAACGCGGAGCCGCCGCACAGCCGCATCACCCCGTCGGCGACCTCCGAGGCGGCCTCCGCGGCGACGGCTTTCACCTGCAGCACCCGCAAAGTCGCGTCCTCGCGTCCTTCCGCCAGCGCCGCGAGCGTGTCGCACAGGAAAGCGCGGACCTCGTCAGTGCGGGTCAGCAACCGCGCGAACCGTTCGCGGTGCTGCGGTTGTTCGGCCAACGTCTGTTCGAGATGGGCGAGGCGGGTCCCGGTCAGGTGAGCCGCCGCCTTCGCGATCAGCGCCTGCATCAGGCCCAGGGAGAAGGCCGCGTTCAGGACCAGGAAGTGCGGAAGAGCGGACTGCAGCGCGAGATCCAGGCCCGCGCCGTCGCTGCCGAGCATGGCCGAGGAAGGCACCTCCACCGCCTGGCCGGCGACGGGGTTGGAGGCGTTGCCGCGCAGTCCTAGCCCGTCGAACTTCCCCCGCACCGTCAGGCCCTTTGCGTCGCTGGAGACGAGCCACAGCGTCATCGGTCCCTCGGCCGCCACCGACCGGCTCGACCACACGTAGCTGTCCGCCTCCCCGGCCGCGGTCACCCAGCTCTTCTGCGCGTCGAGAACGACCCGGTCGCGGCCGTTCGCGGTCGCGGACCCTTGCGGGGCCCAGAAATGGCTGCGGGAGCCCGTTTCCGAGAACGCGAGGGTGCTCAGGTGGCGTCCTTCGCCGATCGCCCGGCGAGTGTCGCGGTCGCCGTGGGCTTCGATCAGCGCGGTGGCGGCGTAGTGCATCAGCGTGACCATCGCCGTCGACCCGCACGCCCCCGCCAGTTTCTCGATCACGTGCGCGGCGTCCGCGAGGGAACCTCCGGCTCCGCCGACCTCACTGGAGCTGATCAGCCCGAGCAAGCCGGCCTTGCCCAGCGCGTTCACGCCGTCGCGGGGGAATTCGCCGGACCGGTCGACCCGGTCCGCTTGCGGGGCAACGGTTTGCTCGACCACGGAGGCAACAGCGGTCGCATGGTCAAAAGACATCAGGGTTCCTCCCCATCACGCCCTCGGACCGCAACGGTCTGCCGCGTGGCGCCCCCCGGAGAGCGTCCGACCCGCCCCAGCCCTCAACGTTTCAATACTCCATGGTTATTTGGACAAAGGCCACGGTAGCGAGTCGCGCCCAGGCCTGTCCAGGGCCAATTGGACGGTAAGTAACCGATTTTGCGTGCAGCGTCACCGTGCGAGCGCGTCGGCGCGAGGGCGGGGCGGTGCGACCCGGTCGAGCTCGATGCGCAGTCGCCGTTTGCCCATGCCGCGGGACTGATTGGCGGTGACGCGCAGCGCGGCGACCTCGCGGGTGCTGGCGACATGGGTGCCGCCGTCAGCCTGCCGGTCCAGGCCGACGATCTCCACGACGCGGATTCTGTCGAGCCCGGCGGGAACCTGGTTGGTTTTCGTGCGGATTAGATCGGGTCGGCTGAGGAATTCCTCCGGTGGCAGAAAGGAAACGCTTACCGGCCGAGCCGCGGCGATCTCGCGGCGCAGAGCTTCTTCGAGCCGGTCGCCGAAGGACTCGCCCGAGACAGCGTCGGCGGCGGCCAGTTCGAAGTCGACTCGCCCGCGCAGCGGCTGCATGCTGCGGCTGAGGATGACGCCGCCGTAGTCGCGTCCCACCACGCCCGCGAGCAGATGCAGGCTGGTGTGCGTGCGCATCAGCGCGTAGCGGCGGTCCCAGTCGAGAGCGCAGCGCACCTGTTCGCCCTCGCCGGGCTGCGGGCCGTCGAGCAGGACGGCGATGCCGTCGTCGTCACGCCGGAAGCCGGTCACCTCGGCGGTTCCGGCCTGTCCGGTCACCGCGCCGGTGTCGGCGGGCTGTCCCCCGGCGCCGGGGAAGAACGCCATGCGGTCGAGGCGGACGCCGCCGTCGGTGCGCTCCAGCACGCGGGCGGTGAACTCCGCCAGATACGGCTCGGTCTGGTACAGCAGCGTCGTCACGAGGCGGCCCGCCGTCCTCCGCGCTGCGCGGGCACCGACCAGCCGTCCGGCACCAGCAGCGGACCGTCCGGGAGCGGGCGGCGGGTCATCGGCGCGGACCAGTCGCCGATAGCGGGACGGCCGCAGGCAGACCAGGCGGCGCACAGATCCGCCAGGTCGTCGGCCAGCGCGGCGGCGTCGGGCCCGGTCGCGTGCACCGCACCGCAGGACTGGACGACCGCCGCGCTGGCGGCGTCCTCGGCCAGGAGCGCGGCCGTTCCGTCGGCGGGATCGATCCCGCCGACATGCGCCTGCGTCACCCGGGTGCTGCGCGCGGCAAGGAAGAACCACAGGTCGCCGTAGTCCTCTCCGGTCATCGGCGCCACGGCCTGCCTGCTCAGGGTCGGCTCGGGGAACGGGCCCGCGGCGAAGCGGGCCGGGTGCGCACCGAGGAATGGCTGGTACAGCGCCCCGCCCGCGAGCATGAAATCGGTCCACGGCCCGACACCCGTCGCCCGCAACCGCCCGCGCTCGAGACGGAATCGCACGAGCGGGTGCGCACCGCCGTGCGCGAACGGAGCCAGCACGAACCCGCCCGGCGCGAGCTGCTCGACCCAGGCCGGAGGAACGCCGCGAATGCCGCAGCTGGCAAGGATCCGGTCGTAGGGCCCGCGGGCGGGATGCCCGTCGTAGCCGTCGCCCACCACCGTCACGACACCGTCGACACCGCACCGCCGCAGCGCCTCCTCGGCGTCGGCGATCACGTCCGGCTGCACGTCGAGCGACACCACCTCGGCACCGGTAACGGCCTGGATCAGGGCGGCGTTGTACCCGATCCCGGCACCGATCTCCAGCACTCGCATCCCCGGCGACAGCTCGAGCGCGCCGAGGATCCGGGCCAGCAGCGACGGCCGCGTGGTCGCGCTGACCAACTGCCCGCTGTCCTCGTCGATCTTGAACGCCAGGGGGTTGTCGCCGTAGACCGCGTCGAGGATCTCCTCCGGAACCGGCCCGTCGCACGGCATCTCGTGCCACCGCTGATGCCGGAACCGGGTCAGAAAGCGGTGGCGGGGAACGGTCGCGAACGCGCGCTCGCCAGCGTCGTCGGCGATCGCCCCGGCCCGGCGCAGCATCCGCGCGTAGTCCGCGAGCCGGTCGCCGGCCGGTCCTCGCGCGAGTCGGTCCGAGGCCGCCGTGGCCGCAGCTGGTCGATCATCCATCCGCTCAGTCAAACCGACAATCCCGCAACAATCCAGAGATGTCTGGAATATTGCGAGAGAATCCGGGAGCGCGGGTCGAAGGCTGGCTGCCGGGAGCGGCGCGCGTGACCGCTCCCGGCGCTCCGGGGCTCGATCAGGGTGATGTCCACCAGGCTGTTGCCATGATTCATGGAATTATGGTTTATCTCGTGCGGGACCCGTCGCGGGATTCCGCTCCTGCCGGAACCCGCCGAACCTCGAGGAGCCGTGGTGGTCACAGTGGTCGATGTCCGTGCCGTGCAGCGCCGGACCATCCGGGTCCTGATCGGCGCCCAGATGGTCTTCGCCGTGGTGATGGCGATGGCCTCGCCGGTCGCGGCGCTCCTCGCTCAGCAGATCACCGGGTCGGCCGGACTGGCCGGGCTCGCCCAGGTGGCCACCGTCGCCGGCGGCATGCTGGCCTCGGTCCCGCTCGCCGAGTTCACCGCGCGGCGGGGCCGTCGGCTCGGGGTGGCCGCCGGATATCTCGTCGGCGCCGTCGGGGCGGCGGCCGTGGTGCTCGGCGGGGTCGTCGCCAGCTATCCGCTCCTGTTCGCCGGGGCGCTGCTGACGGGCACCGCCGTGGCGGCCGGGCTGCAGGCGAGGTTCGCCGCGACGGACCTGGTCGAGCCCGAACGGCGCGGGCGGGCGATCGGCACCGTGGTGTGGGCCTCCACGATCGGGGGCGTGGTGGGCCCGTCGCTGGCCGGACCGTCGGACTCGGCCTCGGCGCTGCTGGGCCTCCCACAGTTCACCGGCCCCTTCCTGGTGATCGGCGCGGGACTGGTGCTGACCGCGGCCGCGACGTTCGTGTGGCTGCGGCCCGATCCGCTGCTGCTGGCCCGTTCCCTGCGCGGGGAAACCCACGACCCTCGCGGACAGGGCGTCATGCGGACCGCTCGCGCGCTGGCGGGCAATCCCGCCGCCCGGCGCAGCCTGGTCGCGATCGCTGTGGTGCACGCGGTCATGGTGTCGGTGATGAACATGGCGTCGCTGCACCTGCATCACGGCGGCAGCACTTTGCGCGTCGTCGGGTTCGCGATCAGCGTCCACCTGGCCGGGATGTTCCTGCTGGCCCCGGTGTTCGGCTGGCTGTCCGACCGGATCGGCGGCCGCCGGGTGCTTGCCCTCGGACTGCTGCTCCTGCTCGCCTCCGCTGCGGTGCTGCAGAGCACGAGCGGGCACGACACCGGCCTGGTGATGGGCGGTCTGCTGCTGCTGGGCCTGGGCTGGTCGGCGGGCTTCGTCGCGGGTTCGAGCCTGCTGACCGCGTCGGTCGACGAGGAACTGCGCCCCCGGGCGCAGGGCTTTTCCGACCTGCTGATGCAGGCGGCCGCGGCGGCCGGCGGGCTGCTCGCCGGCAGCGTCGTCGAATTCTGGGGCTATCCGTGGCTGGCGCGCATCTCCGCCGTCCCGGTCGCCCTCGTCGCGATCTGGTACCTGCTCGCCGCGCGGCGCGGCACCGCCCGCGCGTGAGCCGGGGGCTACTGCTCCGACCGCCGGGGCGGCGTGACCCGGTCGGTCGTCTTCCCTTCGATCGGAACCCCTGCTACTTTCCCTATATCTAATCCTCCATAAAACTTTGGAGAATGGTGATGGTGGCTTCGTCCGAAGGCGTGCGACTGACCGAGCTGTCCACCGGGGCCGGGTGTGCGTGCAAACTGCCCCTGGAGAAGCTCGACGATCTGTTCTCGTCGTTCCGCGAAGGCCTGGCGCCGGCGTCGGACGATCTGCTCGTCGGGGCGCTGGACGGCGACGACGCGGCGGTCCTGCGGCTGGACGCGGAGCGGGCGCTGGTGCTGACCACCGACTTCTTCACGCCGATCGTGGACGACCCCTACGACTGGGGCCGCGTGGCAGCGGCCAACTCGCTGTCGGACGTCTACGCCATGGGCGGGCGCCCGCTGATCGCGGTCAACCTCACCGCGTGGCCTGGCGAGGTCCTGCCGATCCGGTTGCTGAACGACGTGCTCCGCGGCGGCGCGGACCTGGCCGCGACCGCGGGGTGCGAAGTCGTGGGCGGGCACACGATCGACGACGCGGTGCCCAAGTACGGCATGGCCGTGCTGGGCATCGCCCACCCCGAACGGCTGCTGGCGATCGACCGCCTGCGGCCCGGCGACCATCTGGTGCTGACCAAGCCGCTCGGCACCGGGGTGATCACCACGGCGCTGAAGAACGGCGCGGCCGACGACGCGGTGGTGCGCGCGGCCGTGGACTCGATGACCACGCTCAACGCCGCGGCCAGCGAAGTCGCCCTCGCGGCCGGGGTCCGCGCCGCCACCGACATCACCGGCTTCGGGCTGGCAGGACACCTGCACCGGATGCTGCGCGCCAGCGGCGCGGCCGCCGAGCTCTACGCCGGGAGCGTGCCGCTGCTGCCGGACGCTCTCGAACTGGCTGCCCGGTTCGTTCCCGGCGGCACCCGGACGAACATGGCCTACCTCGCCCCGACAGTAGACGTCGACAGCGACGTGCCCCACGACCTCGCGGTGCTGCTGCACGACGCGCAGACCTCCGGCGGCCTGCTCCTGGCCGTCCCCGGCGATCCGGCCCCGCTGGTGGCCGCGCTCGCCGCGCGCGGGATCGACGCATCGGTGATCGGCGAAGTCGTCGAGGGACAGCCGGGCCGGGTGCGCATCCGCGGCGGTGCCGCGACACGATGACCGGCCTCCGTTCGTCTCGACTGCTCGGTCCTGCGCTGCTGGCCGCGGCCCTGCTGGCCTCCTCGGGGTGCGGTGCCGCCCGCGCTTCGGGCCCCGCAGGCGTGCCCGACCCGCTGCGGATCGGGCTGAGTCCCAGCATCACGCCCGCGCTGCAGCGCGAGACCTACCAGCCGCTCGCCCGATATCTGCATCAGCGGCTCGGCGTCGAGGTGGTCTTCTCCGCTCCTGTCGACGAACCCGCGGCTTTGCGCGCGCTGCGCGACGACGAGGTCGACGTGGCCCGTCTCGACGCGCTGACCTACGCCGCAGCCGATCATCGGGATTCCCTTGCACCGCTGGTCACCGAAGTCGACGCCGAGACCGGAAGCCCGCGGTATCTCTCCGCGCTCGTCGCCAGGCACGACAGCGGCGTGCGCAGCGTGACCGACGTCGTCCGCGCCGGAACCCGGGTCGCTCTGGGCGACCCGCACTCGGCGGCCGGTGACCTGTATCCCCGCGTCATGCTCGGCGGCACGGGCGCGGCAGCAATGCTCGTGACCGGCACCGGCTACAACACCGCGCGCGCCGTGCTGGACGGCACGGCCGGTGCGGGCGGGCTGGCGTTGCGGACGCTGCACCGGCTCGAACGCGACCGCGCCGTCCCCGCCGGGGCATTCGACGTGCTGCGCACCCACCCGGTGCCGGGCAGTCCCTGGGTCGCTCGCCGCGGGCTCGGCGCCGCCGCTCAGGACGCGGTCGCCGCCGCGTTCGAGTCGATCTCCGCCCCAGGCCTGCTGAACCTTCTGCAGGCACGCGGCTACGTCCAGGCTCGCCCAGCGGACTACCGGGAACTGCGCGCCGACGCCGAACGCCTCGGAACCGCGGAGGCCACGCCATGACCGCAGCCGACCCGCGCCGGGCACTGCCCAAAGTGGACACTCTGCTCGCTCATCCGCTGCTGGCCCCGCACCGGGACGAGTGGGGCCGGGCACCGCTCGCGGACGCCGCGCGGCACGTGCTCGACGCCTGCCGCACCGCGATCGGCCGCGGGGAACCGGCTCCCGGCGTCGATGTGCTGGCCCAGCGCGTCGTCGAGCACCTCGACCTCACCGGCGCGCGCCGGGTGCGGGCCGTCGTCAACGCCACCGGCGTGGTGCTGCACACCAACCTCGGCCGCTCTCCGCTTTCCTCCGCGGCGCGCGAAGCCGTGCTCGCCGCTTCCGGATACTCCACTGTGGAATTCGATCTCGCCACCGGTGGGCGCGGCAAACGCGGCCACGCCGCCCACGCGATGCTGCGCACGCTGACCGGCGCTCCCGGTGCGCTGATCGTCAACAACGCCGCGGCCGCGCTGCTGCTGAGCCTTGGAGCACTCGCCCGCGGGAAGGAAGTCGTCGTCTCCCGCGGGGAACTCATCGAGATCGGCGGGGAATTCCGGATACCGTCCATTATGGAGGCGGCCGGCGTCACCCTCGTCGAAGTCGGCACCACCAACCGCACTCATCTGCGCGACTACGCCGAAGCGATAACCGACCGCACCGCGCTGGTGCTGCTGGTGCATCCGTCCAATTACCGCATCGAGGGATTCACCGCCTCGCCTTCGCTGCCGGAACTGGTGGCACTCGCCCGCCAGCACCGAATCCCGGTGCTGCACGACGTCGGCTCCGGCCTGCTGCACGGAACGCTGGGCGAGGAACCGACCGTCGAGGACAGCCTCCGCGACGGCGCGGATCTTGTCGTCTTCTCCGGAGACAAGCTCTTCGGAGGCCCGCAGGCCGGCATGATCGTCGGTGCCGAGGACCTCGTCGCCGGGCTCGCCCGCCATCCGATCGCCCGCGCCGTCCGCATCGACAAGCTCACCCTCGCCGCGCTCGAAGCCACCCTCCTGGCGCACCTGTCCGGCAAGAGGGACCAGGAACTTCCCGTCTGGCGCTCGCTGCGCATGGGCTGGGACGAGCTTTACTCGCGAGCGCAGCGACTTGCCGCCCGCCTCGGACCGGGCGCCGAGGTTCGGGAGGGGGCCAGCACCCCGGGCGGCGGCAGCCTCCCCGGCCAGACGATCCGGAGCCCGCTCGTGCACCTGACTCCCCGAAGCGGCAGCGAAGCGGCGATGATGGCCCGGCTGCGCCACGGCGATCCCCCGGTCATCGCGCGCACCGAGAAAGGCCGCCTCGTCATCGACCTGCGCACCGTCGCCGAAGACGACGACGACACGCTCGCCGCCGCGCTGCTGCGCGCGCTGCAGGCCCCGCCCGCGTCCGGCAACGGACCGGCGACCGCCGCATCGGCAGAAAGCGAGGACCGGACCCAACACGCGACCTCATGAGGTCGCACAGGGAGGTGAGGAGTCCTGGTGGACTCTCCGCGGCCACGCCGCGGAAGGCGCTCTGCGCCTGGCGGGTTCGATTCCCGACTACCTCCGCCACTCTCCCGACGGCGCAGAATCCGGAGAATTCTCCGTCCTGCGCTGCGGAAATGGCCCCGCAGAACACCACGCGGAGATTCTTTTCCGGCAGTCGCGCACAGTGCGCTACTCCTTTGCGGGCAACCCTGTCCGGACGCTCTTCTCGCGCCCCCCGCCCGCTGCTACCGTCCACTACTACCGAAATCCAGTTATTTATGGATAAATCGCAGGCGGCGAGGCCGCCGCGCGAACCGTGGTGTCGCGAGGAGAAGTCCCATGAGCACACGGACCGACCCGACGTTCTACCGCACGGCGAGCCACGCCATGTCCGGCCCGCCCGAACGGCACGGCTACGTGGTCACGCTCGACCCCAGCGGAAACCGGCCGGACGCGCTGAGCGTGCTGGACCTCGATCCGGAGTCGGCGACCTACGGGCAGCTGACCGGCCGGCTCGACATGCCCAACGTCGGGGACGAACTGCATCACTTCGGGTGGAACGCCTGCAGTGCGCACCTGTGCCCCGGTTCGCCGCACCATGACGTCGAGCGCCGCTACCTGCTGGTGCCCGGCCTGCGCTCGTCGCGGATCCACGTGGTCGACACGAAGCCCGATCCGCACCGGCCGCGCCTGGTGAAAGTGATCGAACCCGATGCCGTCGCGGCGAACTCGGGCTACAGCAGGCCGCACACCTTCCACTGCGGTCCCGACGGAATCTACGTCAGCGCCCTGGGCTCGCCCGACGGCTCCGGGCCCGGCGGCCTCTTCCGGCTCGATCACGAGACGTTCGACGTCCAGGGGCGCTGGGAGGCCGACCGGGGCCCGCAGTACCTCGCCTACGACTTCTGGTGGCACCTCGGGCACAACATCCTGGTCAGCAGCGAATGGGGAACGCCGGAGATGGTCGAGAACGGACTCGACCCGCAACGGCTGCTGGCCCACGAATACGGCCATTGCATCCACCTGTGGGACCTGCGGACCGGACGGCACCTGCAGCAGCTCGACCTCGGAGCCGAACACCAGATGGTGCTGGAGCTGCGCCCGGCGCACAATCCGTCGAAGGCGTACGGATTCGTCAACGCTGTCGTGTCCACAAAGGACCTGTCCTCGTCGGTCTGGGCATGGCACCAAGACAACGGGCAATGGGCGATCCGCAAAGTGATCGAGATCCCCGCCGAGCCCGCCGACGCGGACAGCCTGCCTCCGGCGCTGCAGCCCTTCGGCGCGGTCCCGCCTCTCGTTACCGATCTGGTGCTGAGCCTGGACGACCGCCATCTCTACGTCGCCTGCTGGGGCACCGGAGACCTGCGCCAGTACGACGTCTCCGATCCCTTCGCGCCGAAGCTGACCGGCACCCTCAGGCTCGGCGGCATCGTCTCGCGCGCACCGCATCCCCGCGGCGGCGGCCCGCTCAACGGCGCTCCGCAGATGGTGGAACTCAGCCGGGACGGACGCCGCCTGTACTTCAGCAATTCGCTCTACTCGTCGTGGGACGACCAGTTCTACCCCGACGGGCTGCGCGGATGGATCGCCAAGGCCGACATCGCCGACGACGGCCGCATGACCCTCGACGAGAACTTCTTCGTTCCTTTCGAAGGAGAACGCCCCCACCAGATCCGGCTGGAGGGCGGCGACTCGTCCTCGGATTCCTACTGCTACTCGTGAACGCGGCCCCGGCTCGTCCGCCTGCATCCTTTGTTCGCCGCAACGCAACGGAGCGACTCACATGGACACCATCATCATGGTCGGGATTTTCGGAATATTCCTCGCCGCGACGAGAACATGGTCGCGGCCGAAACTGATCGGGCTATGGGCTGTCGCCGTCGCGGCGTGCCTGCTGCTGTTCTGGCACCACGCGACCTCGCCGCTCAACCTCAACTTCTGACCCGAGGGAGCCTCGCCATGACCGCGACAGCCACCGCGGACGCGCCCGCCCGCCCGGCAAACCGTCTCGGCTTCGTCCTGCTGCACATCTACGTCCTGGGCATCTGCGCAGTCCTGCTCGGCGGCTTCCTCGTCCAATTCGGACGCGGCGAATACCCGTGCCCGCTGTGCATCCTGCAACGGATGTTCATGATGCTGGCCGCACTCGGACCCGTGTTCGTCATCGCACGCTCGCGCACCCAGGCCGTCACCACCCGGGAATTCGCCGCCGGATACGGAATGAGCATCGTGGCCAGCGTCTGCGGAGCCGCGGTCGCGGCCCGCCACATCATGCTGCACATCAAGCCGCCGGACCCCGGATACGGCAGCACCGTCTGGGGCTTGCACCCCTACACCTGGGCCTTCATCACCTTCACCGTCGCGATCCTGGCCGCCGGCGGCAGCCTAGCGCTCGCGCGCGAACTCGAACCGCTGGACAGCCACAGCACCGCCCTCTCCACGACCGTGCTGTGGATCTTCGGCGCGATCGTGCTCGCCAACCTCCTGGCGGTCTTCGCCCTCGAAGGACTGCACTGGTTCCTCCCCGGCGACCCCATCCGCTACCAACTGCTCCACGACCTCGGGATCACCTCCTAGGCAAAACGCATCGGCGCAATCCGAGAACAGCCGCACGAGAGCAACCGGGCAATTCGCCGCCCGGTTGCTCTCGCATGCGTATTCGTGATCTACGAATACCGCAGAATATCCGGAGCGGCGCAGCCTTACCGGAATCGCGACACGCCCCGAGCATAGGTACGGTCATTATTTGCCGAATGGGTTGCCGAGGCGGCGCACAGCGCGGCATACTGGCGGAAAGCGAGCTGTCAGCGCGCTTTTTCGCCACTGGGGACTGGGGAAAATCCCGCACTGTCTCGCCCGCAATTGCGGGCGGCCGCATTGAGGGAATGGGGGGAGGTGAATTACGTGAAGGTCATCATCAAGCCGGTCGCCAAGCCGCAGCTGTCGAAGATCGCCGGTTCCACCCGTTGTGGCTGACCCTCGCGGTCACTCGTGACCGGCCACTGACGACCGGTCATCGCCGCTGCGGTGCGGGCACAACGCGCTCGCACCGCAGCCCCGCCGTCCCGCACTTTCAGGAGGCTCACCGTGACGTCCACACAGGACCTCGACTTCAAACCCAGGCTGCGGCACTGCACGTTTTTCCAGCCGGAGGAAGGCCCCGTCATCATGATCGTCGGGGAACGACACTTCGAGATTGACCAGGAAGGCGCCGACTTCGACACGTTCCTCAACTTCAAGCGCTATCTCGACGGCCGCCACACGGTAAAGGAAATCTCCGAAATAACCGGCATTTCGCCCGACGACGCGATCGGGATTGTCAACGGATTCGCCGAGCAAGAGCTGATTCGTGTCGAAGACGAGTCGCTCGACAAGATCCCGGTTCCGGTGTTCCTCGACCAGATCGACCGCTCCACCGGGATGTGGAGCGAGCAGATCGGTTTCCACCGCTTCTGGTCGAGCCTGGAGAACCAGCGTTACCGCAAAGAGGTCTTCCTCGGATTGATCCTGGAGACCTACCACTACATCAAAGCCGCCAGCCGCCACATCTCCACCGCCATCGCGCACTGCACGGACCCGGCGTGGGAACACCAACTGTCGGAGTACCTGTCGGAGGAATACAACCACGCGTGGATGGCGCGCGACAGCCTGCTGCGCATGGGCCTGTCCCAGGACGAGGTCGAGAACGCCCATCCCGTCATCGGGACCTGGTCGCTGATCAACAACCTGTGCGAGATCGCCCGCGGCGACACCCTGGGCTACCTCGCCTGCACCAAACTGTTCGAAGCGCGCGACTCCGAAACCCTGGACGGCGCGAACGACCTGCAACGGCTGGCCGTGGCCTACGGCTACCCCGAAGACTGCCTTGAACCGCTGGTGTCGCACGTCGCCGAGGACGTCAACGCCAACCACACCGGCCTGCTCGAGGAAGCCCTGGAAGGACGCGACTACGTTCCCGCCGCTCAGGCGCACCGCGCGGTGAACAACCTGCACGACCTGAAGCACTCGTTCGACCAGTACTACTACGGCATCGCGCAGTACTACTCCGATATTTCCAACTACATCCCCCGCCTGAAGGTCGACTACTTCAGCCTGTGAACGATCGCCGCCGCCCGCGTCCCGGACCCCGGCTCCGGGACCCGGGGAAACCACCGCGCACCGGCATGGGCAGCAGCTTCTGGCGGCTGTTCGGCGCGTACGCGATCAACACCGTCGGCGACGAGTTCTACGCGCTCGCCCTGCCCTTGGTGCTGCTCGCTTCCGGCTACCCGGGAGCTTCGGTGACGTTCCTGTTCGGCGTCTTGACCGCATCGACCGTCGCGGCCGGATTCGTGGTCGGCTACCTCGTCGACCGCTATCCGCCTCGCGGCGTCCTGACCACCTCGTACCTCGCGTCCGCCGCGATCCTGTTCCTCGGCGTCGGCGCGGTGGCAGCGGGCGCAGACGGCTATGCGGTCGCGTTGGCCGGAGCAGCGATTCTCGGAGTGTTCGCCGCGCTCTCGGCCGCCGCAGTCGACGCCGGCATCCCCCGCACCGTGGCGCGCGAAGACCAGGCCAGCCGCGGCTACTCCCTGGTCGAATCCGCTCGCACGGCCGCCCTCATCTTCGGGCCCGCTTGGGCCGGGCTGGTCACCTTGATCTCCAACCTGCTCTGGGTGCTCAGCGCCAACGCGGGCTCATTCCTGCTCGCCGCCGCCATCTCCCACACACGCGGCACCGCCGCTCGGCGCCGTCGCGCCCCCGGCGAGCCCGTGTTCGCGATGATCCGCGACGGCCTCCGCGCAGTGCTGCGCAACCGCGCGCTGGGCATCGGCATCGGACTCAGCCTGATCGCCAACATCACCCTCGGAGCCGAGCAACCGCTGTTCCTGACCCGGTTCGTCCGCGACTTCGGAGTCTCCGGCATGCTGACTTCCGCAGTGGTCATCGCCGCGGGTCTCAGCGCCATCGCCACCTCGCTCGTGCTGACCCACCTGGCACGGCGGCTCACCGCCCGCACCGCGATGATCTGGTCCTGCGTCGCCAGCGCACTCGCCGCCGCTGGCATCGGACTCACCACCAACCCGCCGCTTGCCGCCGCCCTGTACTGCGTCCTGTGCGCCTCCACCATCAGCTACAACGTCTACTGGCGCACCTACCGGCAACAGGTCGTCCCCGCGGGCCTGCTCGGCCGCGTCTCGGCCACCTGCCGAAGCCTGGCCTACAGCGGCATCGTGCTCGGCACCGCCCTCGTCGGCGCGTTCCAGCAAGCCGGCGCCACCACCGGCCTCCTGTTCACCGTCGGCGGCCTCGCGTGCCTGACCGGCATGCTCATCGGAGCGATCCTTTCCCGCCCACTGTCTTCTGCGAAACGACGCGTCCGCGACGACCACGCCGAAAGTCCGCCGTCTCCCGGCGATCCGCGCCCGGAACAACCACGGCACCGCTGAACCAGGGAGCCGATCCTCGAGGCGGCCCTAAGCAACATCGCGCCGCGACGCAGCAGCGACCTCTCGCTCGACCGCCAGCCCAGTGCGGCCTAGCGCGTCCCGGACCCAGTACCAGCGTCGGAACCGCACGACCGAGCACAGGGCTCTTCGCACGGTCAGCGGGCGACGCCAGGCCAAAAACTCCCGAAGGACCTGTCGAGTTGCTGCCGATCCGTTCGTCATCCTCTTGTCAACGCACCCACGCCACAGACATGGAGGACACCGTGCAATCCATGCTGCCGCTCAACAACGCCGCCCGTTCCGAACGCATGCCGCCGACGAGGCGCGTTCTCCGCTAGCCGACCACGCTTTCGGCGAAGTACACCTGCACCGGCCACCTGGGACCACAGAACCGCGGCCGGGGAACGCCAACCTGCCTGTACCGGTACTCGCGAGTCCGGCCTCAGCACAAGCCACCCGCCGAAGACACGATCTGTCAGGGAAGGACACCACCCGATGAGCACCACCCCGCAAGACCCGCCCACGCTGCACGTCGACACCGTCGTCGACGTTCCCCTCGAGCGCGCCTTCCGCCTGTTCACGGAGCGGTTCGACGAAATCAAGCCTCGCGAGCACAACCTCCTCGCAGTCCCGATCGAACGGACCGTGCTCGAACCCGAAGCGGGCGGCACCGTGTACGACATCGGCACCGACGGCAGCCGATGCACCTGGGCCCGGGTGCTTGCCTACGAGCCGCCGAACCGGCTGCTCCTCAGCTGGGACATCAGCCCGCGCTGGCAGCTGGAGCCCGATCCCGCTCGCACCAGCGAGGTCGAGATCCGGTTCACCGCTGAGAGCGCCGAACGCACCCGGGTAGCGCTCGAACACCGGCACCTCGACCGGCACGGTGAAGGCTGGGAGAGCTTCGCCGGTCTCGATTCCAGCTCGGGCTGGCCGCTGTACCTCGACCGGTTCCGCGCCGCGACGCAACGAACTGCTGCGGGGAACTGAACTTGAACAGCCGCCCCCGCCGCCCCGCATCGTCGCGAAGTACGCCACCAAGGGCACCAATCCGGGCAATGTCCAGTGGGTGGGAGGCGATGCCGTCGCCCTGCGGCGCGAAGAGCACCACCATCGTGCATAGCAGCACGTGCAACGCGACGAGCCCGTTCTTCGGCAGGAACTCCGCTTCGGAGAACCTTTCTTCTGCGACCTCGCCGAAGAATTCGGATTGGTACCGGCGACCCGCTCGTCGACCGGATCGCCTCGGTTGCCGGTCCAGGCGGCGACGGACACTTGCTCGTCTTCGGTCGCGTCGTCACCGAGACTGCCGTTGCGGCGGGGGAGCCGCCGGACAGTGGTTTGCGCTTCGATAGCCGACGTGCCGGACGTCTCATCTCCGCTGTGGTCGCATTCGTGCCTTTGGACCGAGCTGGCCACACTGGCGACGCTCGCGCCGTCTGCCCGCGACGCGTTGCGGCAGACGCGGGCTGGGCCGGCCGATGGCGCGCGAAGATCCGGACTCGCACAGGCGAAGCCGAGATGACGGTGCGGGATCTGGCCTCGGGTCCCGCAGTCGTTCGGGTTCCGGCCAGACGGTTTACGTGGAGCCGAGGTCAACGGCACCAGCCCGAGCTGCAGTTCCTGGTCAGCACCGGCCGCCCATCACGGCTACGAGTCTCTGGCCGAGGCCCGGCTGCTGTTGACGCTCGACTTCGCCGGCTGCCTGCTTGACGTGCTGTCGCAGCCGGTGCGACTGCGGTTCGACACCGCCGACGGGCCCCGCGAGCACATCCCGGACTTCTTCGCTGTGACCGAACGCGGACGGTGGCTGATCGGTCCCGAGCGCCGACAGCGTCGACCCGAAGAGATGGACGCTGCCGGACAGGATCGTCCGGACTGCGGTGATCAGCACCACCGCCTGGGCGACTTGGATGCCGAGCGCGGCAGCGATCGCCCTCCACCACCAGCGGGCCAGTGGGTCGGTGTGCGGCAGCGCATGGCAGATCAGGAGCAGCGGCCCGCAGACGATCAGGCCCAGAGTGATGACGACTCGGATGGCGTACACGACCAGCAGCGCTACGCCGACCACGACGAGTACCAAGCCGACAAGGATCGTGAACAGCCCGCCAGCTGCGGCGTTGTTGAACGCTTCGGTCATTGTGTCGCCCACCGAGGGTGGGCTGACCCCGCCGCCGAGCACGCCTTGGGTCAGGCCGTTGGCCAGCCGGATGATCTTGTCGACGAGGAACAGCGACAACGCCGAGGCAATGAACGCGATCGGGATCCGCGGCGCGATCTCCTTGAGCGAGTAGCGGGTCTGGATGCTCTCGTGGCTCATCACAAGGATGGCACCGGCGAGGATGAACAAGCCGTACGCGGCGACGACGATCTCCCACGAACCGTTCCACAGCTCGCCGATCCCCGGCAGGTCGCTGATGGTGGGGGTGGACAAAGCGCTGTGCCCGATCAGGTCCAGGATCGGCGACAGCGCGGAGTCGACGATGCTGCGGAACGCAGAGTTGATCGCCTCGGTGATACACGCGCCGATGTCGGTGATGCCGCACTTCGAGTCGCTGTCGGTGCTGCCGTTGCCCGGTGAGTGTGTCCCGCTCGCGGGCGGAGTTGTCGTCGGCTGAGGGATGCAGTCCTCGCCCGAGCACGGCGCGGTCGTCGTCGGACCGAGCGAAGCGCAGCTGAGTTGCCCGGGAAAGCTGCACGTCGTCGGTGGGGGAACCTCGGTCGGGACGGGCAGCGGTGTGTTCGGTGGAGGCTTCGGTGTCGTCGTGGTCGGCGTTGGCAGGTGACACGCCGGCAACGGGGAACCCGGCGTGCACGGTTCGTTGGTCGGGAGCGGTGCCGGCGGCGGTTGCTGCGGGGAAGCAGGCGCGGCTCCGGCGTTCGCCGCGAGCACCGCGGCGAGAAGCGCGACGACGCTTAGCAACAACAGCACGGCCGCACGCCAGCGCCGTGGTCGATCAGGCGGCGGCCGATGCAGGCGGGCTGAAGAGTCAGACGTTCCGCCGTCGGTCCTGTTAGTGCGGCGACGCGAGCGAACTGTCGGAGAGGCACTGGCGGTCATGACGCGCCCACGAACCCTTTGAGGATCTCGAGGACGAGTGGCACAAGCAGAGCCAGGCAGTAGCCGAACCCGGCCGCTTTGACCGCGGCCTTGGCTTTCGCGATCTCCTGAGGTTCGTTGTTCCCCCACATGTAGCGGGAGGCACCGACGGTCATGAACAACGTGGCTAGGCCCGCCAGGATCCCCATGATCCACGTCTGGACGTTGCTCAGAATCTCGGTGACGGAGCCGGCCAAGGCGACCACCAGGGTGTCGGCGTGTGCTGCCGACGCCGACGCGAGGAGCGTTGCCCCTGACAGTTGCGCGACGAACGCAGCGCGGGATCGGTGCCGACGCGACGACCGTCGTCCGCGCTTATTGGTCAGATCTTTCGACGGTCGACCGGGCAGCCGTTCGAGGTTTCGTTGCCTGGCGTTCTGTGACGGCGGCAAGCGGTTGTCTTCGGCGCGAGCGCAGCACGGCTCGACCGCCGTGGCGGAAAAGTGGTCGATCAGGCGCATGGCGGCACCTCCGAAGAGCGGACTGAGCGCGGGTGTGTCCCGCAGCCCTGAACTCCGGATTTCGCATCCGTTTTGGACACGCGGTCCGGGCTCTTCCGCCCGGAGCCGGCGTGCTCGGCGGACACGGAAGGTGACGGCGCTGCTCTGCCTGGAGCCGTGTCGGCGGGGCGGGCGAGCGCCACCGCGGTAGCCACCTGAACGGCGAGCGGGTCAGTTGAATCGGCCTCGGCGATACGGTCACGCAGATAGTCGGCCAGCCTCAGCTCGGCGCGTTTGCGCGCCTTGTAGACCGCCCACTCGCCGGTCTGATGCTGCGCCGCCCAGTCCGCCACCGGCATGTGCTCCAGCCGAGTCGCGCCGATGAGCGCGGCTTCGGTCTGGGTCAGGACTCCGTCCGCGACCGCGCGGGCGAGAACAAGATCGGGGTGTCCCCACGGAGCGTGCGGCGGAGTGGAACGGAACCCCGGTGCGACCGGAGTCGGAACCGCCAACGCCTCGGCGAGCGCCGCGTAGCCGGACCGGTAAGCAGCCCACCGCAGGCGCAGCATGATCCGCGGACGACGCAGATCGATACTCGGCAAGGCGGCGAGAAAACCTCGCAACACCTCGGCGTAGATGTCGGCCGGATCGCCGACGAACCGACCGGACAAAGTAGCCGCCACCGACGTCAGTGCGGGCAGCGCGACACCTACTGCGGCGACTGTCCAGGTTGCTCCTTCGGTACGCGAGCGCAGCACCAGATGCGCCCACACCGCATCCCGGGTCGTCTGCGGGCACCGGCGTGCCAACAGGCGATCGCGGACCTCGTCCAATGCAACGCGCCTGTCTGGCAGACCTCGGAAGAGCCGGCCGTCCAGCGACACTGGATGCGGCCCGGTAACCAGCCAGGTAAACGCGTCCCGTGCGATATCCAGTGAATTGGCGGCAGCCGCGGAACCGCGGCGGCGAAATGTTGAGTACGTTGCCATGTCGTGACTCCTGCGGCGTCGATGCGAACAACAACGACGCCAGGAACTCACAACGTATACTGCGGAAATGTCATGGTATTACTATCTGCTGGCCAGAAATCCAAGAGCGGCCTACTAGCGACCTGCTATTCGCGTCCTTGCTGCGCGAAAATAAGGGATCAGGTCACGGTCTCCCGGCGGGGCCTGACATCCGAGCTTTAGTAGGGCTTGAGCTTTGGTTATTCGTTCTGTATGGCTGCCGCGTCAGCAGCTGCGCGGACGACTGTGGCGTCGCGCTTCCAAAGGTCGAAAAGCTTGGTAATCGAATCGGCGCGGAACGGCGGAGCAATTTGCGGAACCTTGTGAGCGGCTGCGCTGAGGGGGCTACCTCTGAGTCTATGCAGCGTGGCTTCCAGTGGTTCTTCGAAGAGGGCTCGCCGCAGCCTGCGGCGCAGGCGGAGAAACTTCGCGAAGGCGCGTCCAAAGCGAGGCTGAAATCCGGAGTTAAGGGCGTAAGAACATGCGATACCCATCCGATGGAGGAGACTCGCGATGATCCCGGCACACGGCAACGACTCCCCAACGGGCAGTGCACACGAGCATGACCGGACTGACCCGCCGACCGCCCCGATCCCGCTTCCTCGGCGACGGCGCTCGCCGCGTGTGCGCGCTCGCCGCCGGCTACCGCGCCATCCCCGTCCTGCGCGACCGAGCACCGTCTGGCCGTGTGCGCAAGGCGATCTTCGCGACGGCACTGGACTGCTCGCCGACTGGCTGCTGACAGCAGTCGTCAAGATCGTCACCACCTACACCCGGCCCGGGCAGCGAGTGCTCCTGCTCGACCCCGCGCCTTACCTTGCGAAGCCCTCGCCGTGGTCGTTAATCGGCGGTCGTAGCAAGCCCTCGCCCGGTCCGTACGCTGGCTTGCACGAAGCCGGCTGGACCGTGGTCCGACTCGGCCGCGGAGTCCAGACGCTGACAGATGTCTCTCGCCTCGGCGCAGCCTGCGGACGCTCCGGCGGCGCGAGCGTCGAGTCCGAGTCCGGACTCCGACTGGATCCGAACAGTCTGACCGAAGACAAAGCCGCCGGGCCGTTTGCGGACCGTCGCTCCGGAGCGGACTCCGCGGCGACCGGCACCAGTCCGGACCGCTAGGACCTTGTCGTAGCCGCAGCCGAATCATGCACTGCCGATTGGTTCCGGCCGGTTGATTGGCCGAGTCTGCTTACCCCTTCCGGCACTCTCGCCGTAGTCACGCAAGGTGACCGATCTTCGGGTCGACTCATCGACCCCGCCGGCTCAATCGTGCGCGCTGCGCTACCAGAAGGGCACCAATCAAATCAAGTGCACAGCCACGTTGATCGGGCCTGCAGTCTCAGCGGCGCAGCATGCTGCCCGTGACGCGATCGTGGTGCCGTTCGACCGAAGCAAACGGATTGACCAGCGCAAACATGAGAAAAAGGAGGATGTCATGTCTGACATCTCTCCCGTTCCCATCCTTGTGGTGCCCTCGGCAGGATTCGAACCTGCGACACCTGCCTCCGGAGGGCAGTGCTCTATCCCCTGAGCTACGAGGGCTCGCTCGCGCGAACTGAACAAAGCCTAGCGCATGCCCCTCCGCGACCGCGCACAGAGGGTGCTTAGCGCGGTAGCGTCGAACTATCGACGCGGAGGGAGGCGGCGGTGAGCGCCGAGCCGTTCCAGGTCAGGGTGGCGGACGAGGACATCGACGACGTGCGGGCGCGGTTGCGGCGCACTCGGTGGCCGGAGGCGGAGACCGTCGGGGACTGGTCGCAAGGGTTGCCGCTCGCGTATGCCCAGGAGCTCTGCCGCGGCTGGGCCGAGGACTACGACTTCGGGTTCGCGGATCGGCTCAACGTCTTCCCGCAGTTCCGCCAGGAGATCGACGGCCTCGGGATTCACTACGTCCACCTCCGCTCGCCGGAGCCGGACGCGTTTCCGCTGGTGATCACGCACGGCTGGCCTGGCTCGGTGCTCGAATTCCTCGACATCCTCGGTCCGCTGACCGATCCGCGGGCGCACGGCGGCGATCCGGCGGACGCGTTCCACGTGGTCGCGCCTTCGTTGCCGGGGTACGGCTGGAGCGAGAAGCCGAGCGAAGTCGGTTGGGGCGTCCAGAAAATCGCGACCGCTTGGGATCAGTTGATGGTCTCCCTCGGCTACGAGCGGTACGGCGCGCAGGGCGGCGACTGGGGTTCCGCGGTGTCGGGAGCGCTCGGCGAGGTCGCGCGGGAGCGGGTCGCGGGGGTGCACGTCAACATGGCGGCCGCGCCTCAAGGCCAGTTCGAGGACGAGACCGACGAGGAACGCGAAGGCGCGCAAGCGGCGGCTGAGTTCCGGCGCACCGGCCAGGGGTACTCGGGGCAGCAGGGCACGCGTCCGCAAACTCTCGGCTACGGCCTGACCGACTCGCCGGCGGGGCAGGCGGCCTGGATCGCCGAGAAGTTCTGGGCCTGGACCGACAACAACGGGCACCCGGAGGACGCCGTCACCCGCCAGCAGCTCCTCGACGCGATCTCGGCGTACTGGTTCACCGCGTCGGCGACGTCGTCCGCGCGGCTGTACTGGGAGAGCTTCCGCAGCTTCGGCGATCTCGTCACCGCACCGTCCGGAATCTCCGTCTACCCGCGCGACATCATCCGCCCCTCGCGGCGGCAGGCGGAGCTGAAGTACACCGATCTGCGCTGGTTCGAGCGGCTGCCGCGCGGCGGGCACTTCGCGGCGATGGAACAACCCGCGTCGCTCGTCGAGCAGATTCGCGGCTTCTTCCGGCTCGTGCGCTGAGCTTTCCCACCTCGCGGAACAGGGCTGGGAGAACCCGTCACCAGGCATTAGAGTGAAGTTAGGCTACCCTGTATTGCACATATGCGCATGTCACTATATATTCCTCTCGACACCGAAACTTGGGAGGCGAGCGATGGGACACGGGCACGGCCACGGGCACACCGCCGCTCCGGCGAGCGCGTCCGGCCGCTACGTCCGCGCGCTGTTGATCGCTCTCGCGGTCGGTGCCGGGTTCATGGTGCTGGAGTTCGCCGTGGGCTTCGCCACCGGCTCGCTCGCGCTGATCTCCGACGCCGCGCACATGTTCACCGACGTCCTCGGCGTCGGAATGGCGCTCGCCGCGATCGTGCTCGCGCGCCGCAGCGGGCCGACGCCCAGTCGCACGTTCGGCATGTACCGGGCGGAAGTCCTTGCCGCGCTTGCCAATGCGGTGCTGCTGTTCGGCGTCGCCGGGTACGTGGCGTTCGAGGCGATCGGGCGGATCGCCGACCCGCCGGAGGTGCCCGGCCTGCCGGTGCTGCTCGCCGCCGCCGCTGGCCTCGTCGCGAACATCGTGTCGTTCATGGTGCTGCGCTCGGGCGCGAAGGAAAGCCTCAACGTCCGCGGCGCGTACCTCGAGGTGCTGGCTGACCTCGTCGGTTCGGTCGGCGTGCTGCTCAGCGGCGCGATCACGCTCACCACCGGCTGGCGTTACGCCGACCCGATCATCGGTGTCGCCATCGGACTGTTCGTCCTGCCGCGCACCTGGACGCTCGCCCGCCGCGCGCTGCGGATCCTCTTCCAGCACGCGCCCGCCGGCGTCGACGTGGGCGAGATCAGCACCGAACTCGCCGCGCTGCCTGGCGTCGCGGACGTGCACGACCTGCACGTCTGGACGTTGACCTCGGGCATGGAGGTCGCCTCGGCCCACCTGACGGTGAGCGCCGAAGCCGAACAGTCCACTGTGCTCACCAAGGCGCAAGACCTGCTGTCGGTCCGCTACGAGATCAAACACGCGACGCTTCAGGTCGAGGGACCGCAATGCGCCCGCCGATGCGCGGAGCTGTCCTGGTAGACCGGGGACCATGCGCAAGGACTTCGACCCCGCCCAGCTGGCCCCGAACGCGTTCTACCACCTGATGACCGCGACCGTCGTGCCGCGGCCGATCGCCTGGGTGTCGAGCACCTCTCGTGCCGGGGTCGACAACCTCGCGCCGCATTCGTTCTTCACCGTCGCCTCGGCCGCGCCCGCCGTCCTGCAGTTCACCTCGGTCGGGCGGAAGGACACCCTGCGCAACGTCGAATCGACTCGGCAATTCGTGGTCAACCTCGCGCCCGAGCCGCTTTTCGAGCAGATCAACGCGACCGGCGCGGATTTCCCGCCGGAATTGAGCGAGTTCGACGAGGCCGGGCTGACCCGCGAGCCGAGCCTGAAGGTCCGCCCGCCGCGCGTGGCGGAATCGCCGGTGGCGTTCGAATGCGAACTGCACAGCACGGTCGGGTTCGGCCGCTCGACGGTGGTGTTCGGCCGGGTCGTGCACCTCACGGTCAACGAGGACGTCCTCGACGGCGATCACCCGATGATCGAGCGGCTGCGGCCGCTGTCCCGGCTCGGGCGCGACGAGTGGGGGACGCTGGGCGACATCCGGGACTTGGCGCGGCCTACGTACAAAAGCTCGTGAGTGTTGATCACGGTTCTCACCGTGCTCAACACCCACGAGGCTTCAGGAGAAGGGCAGCGGCTGCGCGTCCCGCCCCTTCAGCATGATCTTCATCTGGTCCATCTCCGCGCCCTGCGACACCAACATGCTGCGGCACAACGCTTTCACCGCGTCGTTGGAGGTGTGGTCCTGCGCGTACTCGGCCATCGCGACGCCGCCCTGGTGGTGGCGCAGCATCAGCTGAAGGAACTCGACGTCCAGCGCGCGGCCGGACAGCGAGCGCAGCTTCGCGAGGTCCGCGTCGGTGGCCATGCCGGGCATCGGCGCGCCGCCCGCCGGGCTGCTGGTCGGCATCTGCATGCCCGCGTGGCCCATCGGCTCGGTCATCCACGTCATGTACGCGCCGGTCGCCTGCTCCGGCTGGTCCCACAGCATGAGCCAGCCCTTCATCCGCCCGACCTGCTCGGTCTGCGTGCGCTCGATGTCGAACGCGAGCTGGCGGATCTCCGGGTCGGTCGAGTGGTCGCGGGCCCAGCCGGCCATGGTGACCGCCTGCAGGTGGTGCACCGACATGTCCTGGGCGAAGCCGACCTCGACCGAACCCGCGCCCGGCGTCGCCGGCACCGCGTCGCTGCCGTCGGTGAGCCGCGTCGCGAAGACGCCGATCGCGGCCCCGACCAGCAGCACGGCGATCAGCGTCCCGCCGATGACCACCCACCGGGACCAGCCGGTCCGCTCCGCCGGAGCGGACCCTTCGGGTTCGACAGCGCTCGCCTCCGCCTGGTCAGCGTCGTTTTCGGAGCTGCCCACGGTCACTGCCCGGCGGGCGGGGTGCCCGGCATGCCGGGCTGCTGCTCGTTCTGCGCCCCGGTGCTGCCCTTGTAGTCCATCGGCTTCGCGTCCTTGCCCGGCTTGCTCGGGTCGAACTTCGGCGGGTTGCTCGGGTCGAACATGCCCTTGCCGAGCGCGTCGCACGAGGCGCCGATCTCCGGGTACACGCCGTTCGGGTTCGTCCGCAGCGCGGCGATGAACTGGTCGATGCGCGGGTCGTCGGCGCTGTCCAGCTTCAGCTGGTGGCCCCACGACTGCAGCGAGATCGGCTTGTCCAGGCCGGGGTAGGGCGACATCATCGTGTACGGCTTGCCCTTGACCCTGGCCTCGAGCAGCGGCAGCTGGTCGCCCTTGACGAGGTCCGGGTTGTAGGCGATCCACACCGTGCCGTGCTCGAGCGCGTGCACCATGTTCTCGTTGCGCACCGCGGTCGGGTAGACGACGCCGGTGCAGGTGGCCCAGTACCCGTCGTGCGGGCCGCCGAACGGCGGGCTCTGGTCGTAGGCCACCCGTTCGGTGGGCAGGATGTGCACCGAACCGGTGTACTGCTTGGTGATCACGCCGGGGATCTTCTTCGACGGGTCCGGATTGCTCGCGGTCGGCGCGAAGGCGGCGGCGGCCTCGTCCCGGGAGGCCTGGTCGCGCTTGGGCGCGGAGGCCTGCAGGTAGTAGACGATGACGCCGGCCAGCAGGGCGACCACCACGACGACGCCGATGATGGTGCCCCAGGGCGTGCGCTTGCCCGCGACGACCGAGCGGTTCTTCGCCGCCTTCACCGCGGACGCGGACGAGCCCTTCTTCTTGGTGGTCCCGTTGGCCATGGTTGCCGAGATCTCCTCGTGAGAGCGGGGGAGGGATCCGGGCGGAACCCTGCCGGTAGCCCAGTGTAGAGACCGGGCGTGCGATCACCGTGAACACCCGCGCGGCGCCCCGGCGAGCGGAACATCCGCCTCCGGTGTGCCCGCCGTCTCGCCAGCCTGTACCGCCGGAGGCGCGCGGCCGAAGCGCACCTAGAATCCGGCGAGTGACTCCCGCCGCTCTCGCCGATCTGGTCCGCAGCTCCGCCGAGCAGGTCCTCGCCGCACGCGGCGTCGACGCCGCCGTGCTGCCGGAGACCGTGACCATCGAACGCCCGCGCAACCCGGACCACGGAGACTACGCGACCAACCTCGCGCTGCAGGTGGCCAAGAAAGCCGGGCTGAAGCCGCGCGAGTTCGCCGAGGCGCTCGCCGAGGTCGTCGCCGGTGCGGACGGGGTGGCCGCGGCCGAGGTCGCCGGACCGGGCTTCCTCAACTTCCGGCTCGCCGCGGACGCACAGGGCGAGGTCGTGCGCCAGGTGCTGGCCGCGGGCGCGGAGTACGGCCGGGGCGACGCGCTGGCCGGGACCCGGATCAACCTGGAGTTCGTCTCCGCGAACCCGACCGGCCCGATCCACCTCGGCGGCACGCGCTGGGCCGCGGTCGGCGACGCGCTGGGCCGGGTGCTCGGCGCGCAGGGCGCGGACGTCACCCGCGAGTACTACTTCAACGACGCCGGCGCGCAGATCGACCGCTTCGTGCGCTCGCTGATCGCCGCCGCGAAGGGCGAGCCCGCGCCGGAGGACGGCTACGCGGGCGGGTACATCAGCGACATCGCGGCCGAGGTGATCAAGGCCGAGCCGAGCGCGCTGAGCCTGCCCGAGGACGAGCGCCACGAGACCTTCCGGCGCATCGGCATCGAGCTGATGTTCAGCCAGATCAAGCAGAGCCTGCACGAGTTCGGCACCGACTTCGACGTCTACTTCCACGAGAACTCGCTGCACGAGTCCGGCGCGGTCGACGCGGCGGTGCAGCAGCTGAAGGACTCCGGCAACCTCTACTTCGCCGACGGCGCCTGGTGGCTCCGCTCCAGCGAGTACGGCGACGACAAGGACCGGGTCGTCATCAAGAAGGACGGCAACACCGCCTACATCGCGGGCGACCTGGCCTACTTCAAGGACAAGCGCAACCGCGGCCACGACCTGTGCATCTACATGCTCGGCGCGGACCACCACGGCTACATCGCGCGGCTCAAGGCGGCCGCGGCGGCGTTCGGCGACGACCCGGCCACGGTCGAGGTGCTGATCGGCCAGATGGTGAACCTGGTCAGCGACGGCAAGCCGGTGCGGATGTCCAAGCGCGCGGGCACCGTGATCACGCTCGAGGACCTCGTGGAGGCCGTCGGCGTCGACCCGGCCCGCTACGAGCTGATCCGCTACTCCGTCGATTCCTCTTTGGACATCGATTTGGACTTGCTGCGCAAGCATTCCAACGACAACCCGGTCTACTACGTGCAGTACGCGCACGCCCGGCTGTCGTCGCTGCGGCGCGGCGCGGCGGACCTCGGCCTGAAGACCGACGGGGCCGGCGAGAACGTCGATTTCGGACTGCTCACCCTGCCTGCAGAAGGCGACCTGATCCGCACCATCGGCGAATTCCCCGCCGTGGTGCGGCGGGCGGCGGAGATGCGCGAACCGCATCGCGTGGCCCGCTACCTCGAGGAACTGGCCGGCGCGTACCACAAGTTCTACACCGTGGGCCGGGTCCTCCCGCAGGGCGACGAGGAGGCCACCCTCCTCACGTACGCCCGGCTCGCTCTGTGTGAAGCCGCGCGCCAGGTACTGGCGAACGGCCTGTCGCTGCTCGGTGTCTCCGCTCCGGAACGGATGTAAACAATGGCGCACCCCGCGGGCCCCCGCCACGCCGACGTCTACCCCCATGCCGACGCCTCCGGGTTCCCGCCCGCGAGTGCGGGCGAACTCGACCAGCTGCCCGCGAAAGTGTGGCCGCGCAACGTTTATCGCGCCGCGGACGGCGTCGTGCGGATCGCCGGCGTCGACGTGCGCGACCTCGCGCAGACGTACGGCACGCCGCTGTTCGTGGTCGACGAGGCGGACTTCAAGTCCCGCTGCGCCGACTACGCCGAGGCGTTCGACGACCCGGCGCTCGTGCACTACGCGTCGAAGGCGTTCCTGTCCGTCGAGGTCGCCCGCTGGGTGGCCGAACAGGGGCTGAGCCTCGACGTCTGCAGCGGCGGCGAACTGGCCGTCGCGCAGCGCGCGAACTTCCCGGTGGAGCGGATCACGTTCCACGGCAACAACAAATCGGTCGCCGAACTCGACGCCGCCGTCGAAGCGGGCGTCGGCACCGTGGTGGTCGACTCGTACTACGAGATCGCCCGGCTCGCCGAAATCGCCGCCGCGCACGAGGTCGAGCAGAAGGTGCTCGTCCGGGTGACGGTCGGCGTCGAGGCGCACACCCACGAGTTCATCGCGACCGCGCACGAGGACCAGAAGTTCGGTTTCTCGCTGGCTTCCGGCGACGCCGCCGAGGCGGTGCGCCGGGTGCTGAACGCGCCGTCGCTGAAGCTGATCGGCCTGCACAGCCACATCGGTTCGCAGATCTTCGACGCCGACGGGTTCGAGGTGGCCGCGCGCCGCGTCGTCGGGCTGCTCGCGGAACTGGCCAAGGAACACGGCCCAGAACTGCTGGAGCAGATGAACGTCGTCGACCTCGGCGGCGGTTTCGGCATCGCCTACACCGAAAAGGACAACCCGCCGCCGCCCTCGCAGATGATCACGCAGATCCGCGAGATCGTCCGCAAGGAGTGCGCGTACGCCGACCTTCCGGTGCCGCGCATCGCGGGCGAACCCGGCCGCGCGATCGCCGGTCCGGGCACGTTCACGCTGTACGAAGTGGGCACGATCAAGGACGTCGCGCTCGGCGACGAGACCGCCCGCCGGTACGTCAGCGTCGACGGCGGCATGAGCGACAACATCCGCACGGCGCTCTACGACGCGGTGTACGACTGCCGCGTGGTTTCGCGGTCCGCCTCCGACGGCGACGAGCCGGTGACCCCGGCGTTGTCTCGCGTGGTGGGAAAACACTGTGAGTCCGGCGACATCGTGGTCCGAGACTGCTGGCTGCCAGACACGCTGGCTCCCGGCGACCTGCTGGCCGTCGCGGCGACCGGCGCCTACTGCTACGCGATGGCCAGTGGCTACAACCGGCTGCCGCGGCCCGCGGTGGTCGCCGTGCGCAACGGCGCCGCCCGGCTGCTGCTGCGCAGGGAGACGACGGACGACATGCTGCGCCTGGAGGTTTGAGAAGTGTCCACTGTGTCTCCGAAAAGCCTGTCTCCCACGGACCGCGCGCCCATCCGGGTCGCGATGCTCGGCTGCGGCACGGTCGGCAGCGAGGTCGCCCGGCTGCTCACCGAACAGGCCGGGGAACTGGCCGCCCGCGCGGGCGCGCCGGTGGAACTGGTCGGCATCGCCGTGCGGCGTCCGGACAAGCACCCGGAACTGCCCGCCGAACTGCTCACCGACGACGCCGCGGCCCTGGTCGCGCGGGACGACGTCGACGTCGTGGTCGAACTGGTCGGCGGGATCGACCCGGTGCGCAGCTGGCTGCTCACCGCGCTGAACGCGGGCAAATCCGTGGTCACCGCCAACAAGGCGCTGCTCGCCGAGCACTCGGCCGAGCTGTTCGAGGCGGCCGACGCGGCAGGCGTCGACCTCTACTTCGAAGCCGCCGTGGCCGGGGCCATCCCGCTGCTGCGCCCGCTGCGCGAATCGCTGGCGGGCGACCGGATCACCCGCGTGATGGGGATCGTCAACGGCACCACCAACTACATCCTCTCCGCGATGGACGCCACCGGCGCGGGCTACGCCGAAACGCTCGACGAGGCGAGCCGCCTCGGCTACGCGGAGGCGGACCCGACGGCGGACGTCGACGGCTACGACGCCGCGTCGAAGGCCGCGATCCTTGCCTCGCTGGCGTTCCACTCGCGGGTCACCGCGAAAGACGTGCACCGCGAAGGCATCGCGGACGTGACGGCGTCCGATCTGGCCGCCGCGCGCACGCTTGGCCGCACGGTGAAGCTGCTGGCGATTTGCGAACGGGTGACGGCGGATGACGGTGCGGAGTCGGTTTCCGCCCGCGTGCATCCGGTGATGATTCCGCGCAGCCACCAGCTGGCCGGCGTCGGCGGCGCGTTCAACGCGGTCTACGTCGAGGCGGACGCGGCCGGCGAATTGATGTTCTACGGCCAGGGCGCCGGTGGCGCGCCGACCGCCAGCGCGGTGCTCGGCGACCTCGTCGCGGTCGCGCGCAACCAGGTGCTCGGCGGCCGCGGCCCGCGCGAATCGGCGCACGCCGCGCTGCCGGTGCGGCCGATGGGCCAGACGCCGACGCGCTACCACGTGAGCCTCGACGTCGCGGACCGCGCGGGTGTGCTCGCCCAGGTGGCGCAAGCGTTCGCCGCGCACGGCGTGAGCATCGCCGCGGTGCGCCAGCGCGACGCGAACGACACGGCGAGCCTCGTCGTGGTGACGCACCTCGCGCCCGACGCGGCGTTGCAGTCCACTGTGGACGAAATCGCGAAACTCGATGTGGTGCACGAGGTTGTCAGCGTGATGCGGGTGGAAGGCGAAGACGCATGAGTGCAGCTTGCAAGCGAATCATGGATATTCATGCTTCCGCCTCGCCGAAGCGCATGGTGAAACTCCGAATCGAGGCGGCAGCATGAGTGCGTGGCCGGGGATCATTGAGGCGTACCGCGACCGGATTCCGGTCCCCGACGGGGCACGCGTGGTCACGCTCGGCGAGGGCAACACTCCGCTGCTGCCCGCCGCGCACCTGTCGGAGCTGACCGGCTCGCAGGTGTACCTGAAGGTCGAGGGCGCGAACCCGACCGGCTCGTTCAAGGACCGCGGGATGACCGTGGCGATCACGCACGCGCTGGCCAGCGGCCTCAAAGCGGTGATCTGCGCGTCCACCGGCAACACCTCGGCCTCGGCCGCCGCGTACGCCGCGCGGGCCGGGCTCACCTGCGCGGTGCTGGTGCCCCAAGGCAAGATCGCGATGGGCAAGCTCGCCCAGGCGGTGCTGCACGGCGCGCGGATCCTCCAGGTCGACGGCAACTTCGACGATTGCCTCGAACTCGCCCGCAAGACCGCGGCGGACTATCCGGTCACCCTGGTCAACTCGGTCAACCCGGTGCGCATCGCCGGGCAGAAGACCGCAGCGTTCGAAATCTGCGACGTCCTCGGCGAGGCCCCGGACGTGCACTGCCTCCCGGTCGGCAACGCGGGCAACATCACCGCGTACTGGAAGGGCTATTCGGAGTACGCGGCCGACGGTGTGGTCAAGAACACCCCGCGGATGTTCGGTTTCCAGGCCGCCGGCGCCGCGCCGCTGGTGCACGGCGAACCGGTTTCCGACCCGGACACCATCGCGACCGCGATCCGCATCGGCAGCCCCGCTTCGTGGGCGGGCGCGGTCTCCGCGCGCGACGAGTCGGACGGCCTGTTCGAAGCGATCACCGACGAGAAGATCCTTGAGGCGTACCGGCTGCTGGCCCGCCGCGAGGGCGTCTTCGTGGAGCCCGCGTCCGCGACGAGCGTCGCCGGCCTGCTGGCCACCGCGGCGGACGGACGCCTGCCGAAGGGCTCGAAGGTCGTCTGCACGGTCACCGGGCACGGCCTGAAAGACCCGGCCACGGCGCTGGAGGGCAACGTCGAGGTGGAACCGCTCGCGGTCGACCCGACGGCCGTGGCGGCGGCCCTGGACCTGCGATGAGCCGCTCGCCGCTCGCCCCGACCACAGCGCCCCAATGTGGCATTGGGTGCGTCGCATGCACCGAACGCCACATTGGGTGCGTCGCATGCACCCAATGCCACATTGGGGCGATCTCACGCACCGAACGCCACATTGGGGCGCGGTCGTGACGGCGCTGAGCGGGTTCCGCGCGACGGTCCCGGCGTCGAGCGCGAACCTCGGCCCGGGATTCGACGCGCTCGGCCTCGCCCTGTCCCGCTACGACGTCGTCGAACTGCAGCTCACCGAGGGCGGGCTGAAGATCGAGGTGCTCGACGCGGGAGCGGGCGGCGTCGAGGACGTGCCGACCGACGAATCCCATCTGGTGGTCCGCGCGCTCCGGCGGGCCTGCGAGCACCTGGACGTCCGGCCGCCCGGTCTGCACCTTCGTTGCCACAACAGCATTCCGCACGCGCGCGGCCTCGGGTCGTCGGCGGCCGCGGTGGTGACCGGCGTGGCGCTGGGCTACGCGCTGGCGGAGCGTCCGCTCGACGCCGACGCGCTCCAGCTCGCAGCCGAGTTCGAGGGCCACGCGGACAACGCGGCGGCGAGCCTGTTCGGCGGGCTCGTGGTGGCGTGGTCCGAAAACGGCCGGTTCCGCGCCGAACGCGTGGAGCCGAACGCCGCGATCCGGCCCGTGGTCGCGGTGCCCGCGGAGAAATCGGCCACCAGCACGACGCGCGGCCTGCTTCCGCCGCGGGTCCCGCACGCCGACGCGGCGCACAGCGCGGGACGGGCGGCGCTCGCCGTGCTGGCCGTCGCCGAGCGGCCCGAACTGCTGATGGCCGCCACCGAGGACCGGTTGCACCAGGATTACCGCGCCGAGGCGTACCCGGCGAGCACCGAATTGGTGCGCACGCTGCGTGCCCACGGCGTTCCCGCGACCATCTCCGGCGCCGGTCCGACTGTGCTCGCTCTCACGCTGACGGGAATACTCCCGGCGGGCGTGGACGTTACCGGGTTCGACGTCGCCGAATTGCCCGTGGACCGCGATGGCGTGCAGGTTGTGGCCAGGTGACGACCTGGTCACAGGCTGGACCGCAGCGTGCGCCACGCGGGGGGTGGTTGTTGCACCCGGACAGGGCGCGGTCTACCCTCGGGGGCGTTCGATCACCGTGCGTTTCCGCACCCGATGCCGGGCCTGTTCGCCCCTCACGGCGGCTCCGGTCCGCATCCTTCGTCGATCCGCCGATTCCGCACCGCCCGGCACGCGGGAGGCGGAGGGACGCAGGCGGGTTTCCGGTTCCGGCGGTGCCGAATTCCGCTTTCTCCGTCCGGAGGGGGCAAACACCCTGTGCTGGCGGCGCTTCGCTGTGTCTCGCACGGCTGGGCGCGAGCCGTCCGCATCGGAGGCAGAAGCCGTCTCGCTACCGGCGGCAGTCCGCTGATCCACCTGGAACGTGGATCGGTCAGGAAGGACATGTGTGAGCAACACCGATCTGTTGAGCGGCGACGTGGAGACCCCCGCCGCGGCCGCTGAGACCAATGGGGCCGCGGCCGCTCCTAAGCGCCGCACCGGGGGCCTGTCCGGAATGGTCATCGCCGAGCTCCGCCAGCTGGCGGGCGAACTGGGTGTGGGCGAGACCACCGGCATGCGCAAGGGGGACCTGATCGCCGCGATCCGCGAGCGCCAGGGCAAGAGCAAGAAGCGCGCCGCCGCGACGGCCGAGACGCTGCCGCTCGACGGCGTAGGCGAGCCGGTCAAGGCGGAGAAGGCCGAGAAGCCCGCCCGCCGGGCCAAGGCCGACGCGCCGAAGGCGGACGCTCCTCAGGCGGAGCCGAAGGCCGAGCCGGTGCAGGCGGAGGCTCCGAAGGCCGCTAACGCCGAGGCTCCGAAGGCGGAGACCGCGCAGGACGGGAAGCCCGCCGCGCAGGAGCGCCCGGAGCGCCACGACCGTTCCGAGGGCCAGCCTGAGGGCCAGTCCGAGGAAGGCGGCCGCAACCGCCGTCGCCGCGGCGGCGCGAACCGGGGCGACGGCCAGCGCGACCAGCGCGGCGACCGCCAGGGCGGCAACCGCGACAACAACCGGGACAACCGCGACAGCCGGGACAACGGCGGCCGCGACAACCGGGACAACAACCGGGACAACAACCGGGACAACCGCGGCGGCGACAACCGCGACGGCAACCGGGACAACCGCGGCGGCCAGGACAACCGGCAGGACAACCGCGACAACCGGCAGCGGAACCAGCAGGACAACCGCGACAACCGGAACAACGGCCCGCAGGACGACGACGAGGAAGGCGGCCGCCGCGGCCGTCGCTTCCGCGACCGTCGCCGCCGGGGCAGCGGCGGCGGCCAGCGCGAAGGCGGCGCTCCGGACACCGAGATCCGCGAGGACGACGTCCTGCTGCCGGTCGCCGGCATCCTGGACGTGCTCGACAACTACGCGTTCGTGCGCACCTCGGGCTACCTCGCCGGGCCGAACGACGTGTACGTGTCGCTCTCGCTGGTCCGCAAGTTCGGCCTGCGCCGCGGCGACGCGATCACCGGTGTCGTGCGCCAGCCGCGCGAGGGCGAGCAGCAGCGGCAGAAGTTCAACCCGCTGGTGCGCGTCGACTCGATCAACGGGCTGGAGCCGGACGAGGCCAAGCGCCGTCCCGACTTCACCAAGCTGACCCCGCTGTACCCGAACGAGCGGCTGCGCCTCGAGACCGAGCCGCACAAGCTCACGACCCGCGTGATCGACCTGATCATGCCGGTCGGCAAGGGCCAGCGCGCGCTGATCGTGTCCCCGCCCAAGGCCGGCAAGACCACGATCATGCAGGACATCGCGAACGCGATCACCACGAACAACCCTGAGGCCCACCTCATGGTCGTGCTGGTCGACGAGCGCCCGGAAGAGGTCACCGACATGCAGCGGTCGGTGAAGGGCGAGGTCATCGCCTCCACCTTCGACCGCCCGCCGTCCGACCACACCTCGGTCGCCGAGCTGTCCATCGAACGGGCCAAGCGCCTGGTCGAAATGGGCCACGACGTGGTCGTCCTGCTCGACTCGATCACCCGTCTCGGCCGGGCCTACAACCTGGCCGCGCCCGCGTCGGGCCGGATCCTGTCCGGTGGTGTCGACTCGACCGCGCTGTACCCGCCGAAGCGTTTCCTCGGCGCCGCGCGCAACATCGAGAACGGCGGCTCGCTCACCATCTTCGCGACCGCGATGGTGGAGACCGGGTCGACGATGGACACGGTGATCTTCGAGGAGTTCAAGGGCACCGGCAACGCGGAGCTCAAGCTGGACCGCAAGATCTCCGAGCGCCGCGTGTTCCCGGCGGTCGACGTCAACCCGTCCGGCACTCGTAAGGAAGAGCTGCTGCTCTCGCCGGACGAGCTGGCGGTCACGCACAAGCTGCACCGCGTGCTGCACGCGCTGGACTCGCAGCAGGCCATCGACCTGCTGATCTCGCGCCTGCGCAAGACGAAGACCAACATCGAATTCCTGATGCAGGTCTCGAAGACCGCGCTCGGCGGCGGAGACGACGACTGAGTCTCGCCTGAACGCACACCGGCCCGCCCCCATCGCTTTCGGGGGCGGGCCGGTTGCTTTGGTGGAGGTCCGTGAGGGGAACCTTCACGGACTCTGAGTCCCCCAGGGTTCCCCTCACGGACGTTTCTGCCGCACCGGGGAGGTGGCGCGGCAGAAAACTCAGTGGCGGGGGACGGCGGCCGGGGTCCAGCCGCGGTAGTTGTTGAAGTAGCTCGTGGAGCTGCCGTGGCCGATCTTGCCGCCGACGCTGGTGGCGTAGAACCCGCCGTTGCCGTCCGCGATGCCGACGTGGCCGTAGGCGCTGATGTTCCAGTACACGAACGAACCGGCGGGCGGCTTGCCGCTGGTGTGCTTCGGGCTGGCCCCGTTCCAGTGCGCGTTGGCCGACGCCCAAACCCCGGTGGTGCCGTAAGAATTCTCGGCGGCCTTCTCGCAGTAGTGCTCCCACCCGGTGCTTCCGGCGTGCGCCTTGTACCAAGCGACGGCCCCGGCCGGAGTCCCGTCCGCGGCGCCGGTCAGATTCGCCTCGGACACCTCCGAGAACGTGCCGGCGGCGGGATTCACGTCCGCCGCGGTGATCCCGTCGGCGGCATTCGCGGCAGGCGCGAAGACCGCGGCGGAAGCGGCCAGCGCCAGCACGGCGGCCGGCTTCGCGAGCCGGGTGAGCAGGTCGGTCGTGCGCATGTCCGGACCTCCAGTAAGTGAGCGATTCACGAACTCGGCCAGCTTCACGCCATCAGGTACAAAATCCGTACAATGCGAATGTCCTTCACTGCCGGCTGTCGCGGCGGACCGTGGAATACCTGGTCACCGGGGTGTGTTGAAGCCCGTGCCAGCACGTCTGGCAGAATGACCCGCTGAAGTCCGGCACCGGTTCACCCCGCACTGGGGACCCGGGGCCAACGAGAGAGGACACCATGAAGAGCGGTATTCACCCCGAATACGTGACCACGACCGTCACGTGCAACTGCGGGAACAACTTCGTCACCCGCAGCACGAAGGAGTCGGGTCAGATCCACGTCGAGATCTGCTCGAACTGCCACCCCTTCTACACCGGCAAGCAGAAGATCATGGACACCGGTGGCCGGGTTGCCCGGTTCGAGAAGCGCTACGGCAAGCGTCAGCAGAAGACCGACGCCAAGTAGCTTGTCCGACGGCGCCCACCCGCACGCCCGGGTGGGCGCCGTTGTTCTGTCCGGGCTTGTTCGCGAGAGGGAGACGGCGAAGTGGATTCGAGTTCGCTCAAGGGGCTGCTCGACGAGCACGCACAGCTGGAACAGCAGCTCGCCGACCCCGCGGTGCACGCGGACCAGGCCAGGGCCCGGAAACTGGGCCGCCGCTACGCCGAGCTGAGCCCGGTCGTGCGCGCGGTGCGCGAGCTGGACCAGACCCGCGACGACCTTTCCGCGGCCAAGGAACTCGCGGCCGAGGACGCGGCGTTCGCCGCCGAGGCCGAAGAGCTGGCGGCGAAAATCCCGCAGCTCGAAGCGAAACTCACCGAACTCCTCCTGCCGCGCGACCCGTACGACGGCTCCGACGTCGTCATGGAAATCAAGTCCGGCGAAGGCGGCGAGGAATCCGCGCTGTTCGCCGGCGATTTGCTGCGGATGTACCTGCGCTACGCCGAACGGCACAACTGGAAGGCCGAGGTGCTCGACTCGACGGAGTCGGACCTCGGCGGCTACAAGGACGTCACGCTGTCGCTCAAGAGCAAGACCGCGGACGTCGAAGGCGTATGGGCAAGGCTGAAATTCGAGGGCGGCGTGCACCGCGTGCAGCGCGTGCCGGCCACCGAATCGCAGGGCCGCATCCACACGTCCGCGTCCGGCGTGCTGATTTATCCGGAACCGGAAGAGGTCGAGGTCGAAATCGACCCGAACGACCTCCGCATCGACGTGTTCCGTTCCTCGGGCCCCGGCGGGCAGAGCGTGAACACCACCGACTCGGCCGTGCGGATCACGCACCTGCCGACCGGGATCGTCGTGTCGTGCCAGAACGAGAAGTCGCAAATCCAGAACCGCGCGCGGGCGCTGCAGGTGCTGCAGGCGCGGCTCCAGCAGGTCGCCGAGGAAGAGGCGGCGGCGAAGGCATCGGACGCGCGCCGCTCGCAGGTACGGACGGTGGACCGTTCGGAGCGCGTGCGGACGTACAACTTCCCGGAGAACCGGATTTCGGATCACCGGGTGAATTACAAGGCGTACAACCTGGACCAGGTTTTGGACGGCGAACTGGACGGTGTGCTGGACGCACTGGCTACTGCTGACCGGGAGGAGCGGCTCGCCTCGCAGGCGGGCTGATTCCTAGACCGCGGCCGGGATTTCCTCAGCGCTCGAGTCCTCGGTGTGCTCCGGCGCGCTTTCCGCACGGGGAAGCAGGCTGAGGACCGCGAACACCACAGCGAGCACAGTCGGGAACAGCGTCAGCAGTTGGTGCTTCACACCCTCGATGCCTTCGCCCAACGCAGACAGTCCGAGCTGTCCCGCCGCGAAGAACACCAGCAGGAACGCCACAATCCCGTACTCACGCCGATCCCGGCGGAACGCGCGCACCCCGGCCCAGCCGATGAGCACCCAAATCGGCACCAGCGCGAACAACCCGAGCGGCGCGATCAGCGCGGCGAGCCCGGAGAACACCGGCACCCGGTACTCCTTCGACAGCCGCGGCTGTCCGGACAGTTCGCCGAAGCTGCCGAGATTTGCCGGACGCGCGGTGAGCGCGTCGACCCCGCCCTGCTGCAGGATTTCGGCTGTCCGGCCAGGGTGCGTCGCGTAGTAGTGCAGCACGTTGCGGCGGCTGATTTTGTCCTTGTACTGCGGGTAAAGCGGGTCGTGCCAGGCCGCGCGCTCGCCCCACCAGCCGGTGCCGACGTACTGTTCGAACGATTCCGGCAGCCCGAGCGCGGCGAGGTCGGCCTTCGTGTCGTGCTTTCCGTCCACAATGGAGTCGAAAACCGCGTGGTACATGTTGGCCTCGCGGTATTCCGCGTTGGCCGGATCGCCCTGGGACTGGACCGCCAGGGTGCCCGCGCCCACGATCGCGAGCACCGCCAGCGGCAGCACCCAGCGTTTCCGCCCGCGCGCGCCGGACGGCCGGGTCAGCAGCAGCGCGAGCGCGAAAAGCGGGATGAGCAACAGGGTTTGCGATTTGGCGTTGATCCCGACGAGTCCACCGAGGACAGTCACCGCGGCACCGGCCCAGCGCAGCTTTCCGGGGCGGTGCAACAGGAAGAGGCCGCCGCAGATCAGCAGGATGCCGAGGAAAGCCGCGCCTTCGCTGAGCACTGACGCGAAGTAGCCGAAGAACGCCGAGTCGCCCATCACGAGCAGCAGCAACACCGTGGCGATCAGCCGGTTGCGCCGGTTCAGGTCGAGTCCGAGCACCGTGACGGTGATCGCGCCGGCGACCAGCACACAGGTGAGCACGCCGAGCACCAGCAGGTTCAGCACGCCGGACGCACCGAACAACGCGCCGATTTTGCCTGCCGCCCAGTCGAGCCAGGCCTGGCTCGAGACGTACGCGGAATCGCACGGCGGCGCGGACCCGTAACTGAACCGGACGAACCCTTCCGACGGCCGGTCCAGTTGCCGCCCGCCGAGCTGGCACAGCAGTCGCCAGCCGTCGCCGTTGTCGGCCATGCCGACCGGGCGGGGCACGAGGAACCGCAGCAGCAACAGTCCGAGCGAGGCGACGAATACCCCGAGGCCGAAGCGCAGGTCCCTGGATCTCACCGGGCGGAGTCTATGGGGCGGGCTCGGGGCTGACGTCAGGCGGTTGCCGCGGCGAAGGCGGCCATCCGCTCTTCGTATCCGTCGTCATCGCCGAAATGCACGGCCACCGCGTCCGCACCGGCCTCCCGATACGCACGGTAGGTCCCGACGGCCGCGCTGAGGTCATCCGCGAACTGCTGCCGGGCAATCCGTCGCACGCGCCGTTCAGGATCGAGCCGAGTCAGCGTCGCGACTCGTTCCGCGAAAGCCTCCGGCGAGAGCCCCGCACTCAGCCACTGGTCCCCGGCCCGGACCGCCCGGCGCAGCGCGACCGTCGAGTTCCCGCCGACCAGGATCGGAATCCGCCCCCGCGGCCGTGGCTCGAAATATCCGCCAGCCCGGCCGCGTCCGGTAGTGAACAGCTGGTCCAGCAGCGAAAGCGTGTCGTCCAGCGTCGCCCCGCGCCGGGAGAAATCCGCGCCGATCTCCGCGAACTCCGGCTCGTTCCATCCCGCGCCGACGCCCAGAATCAGCCGGTGCCCGGACAGCCGGTCGATCGTCGCGGCCTGTTTGGCCAGCAGGTACGGCTCGCGCAGCGGCGCGATCACCACCGACGTACCCAGTTGCACGCGTTCGGTCGCCGCAGCGAGGTAGGCGAGCGTCGCGAGAGGCTCGTACACGCCGCCGAAAACCTCGCCGAACGGTTCCGGCGGCAGCACGTGGTCGGGCAGCCAGACGGATTCGTACCCCAGCTCCTCGGCCAGCCGGGAGAGGTCGGCGAGGCGCTGCGGGGTCAGGTCGGGCGCTTCGTTCGGGAGGACGACCTGGCGGCTCATCGCAGCACCTTCCGGATCGCGGTGAGCCAGGCGTCCGGCGCTTCGTCGGTGATGCCGTGCCCGGACTCGATCTCGACCAGCTCCGCGCCGGGAATGCCGTCGGCCAGCTCGCGCGAATGCCTCGGCGGCACGAGGGCGTCCAGCGTCGTGGCGATCACCAGGGTCGGGACCGCGATCGACGCCAGTTCCGCCCGGGTGTCGACGGATCGCACCAGCTCGACCTGCTTCGCCGTGCCCTCGGGCACCGATTCGGCCAGCCCGGCGACCGCTGCGGTGAGCTGCTCCGGCGTCAGCGTGGCGAGGAACCGCTCGCTGACGGCGGTCAGCATCAGGAACTTGGCGAGCCGGACGCGGTCGCCTTTCAGCAGCTCCGCCCACACATCCAGCGCCAGCTCCATCCGCGCGTCCGGCCGGGCGAGACCGGCGGTGAGGATGAGCCCGGTCACGCGATCGGGATGCCGGGTGGCCACGCGGACCGCGACAGCCGTGCCGAGCGAGTAGCCGAGGACGGTGAATTTCTCGACGCCCGCGTCGACGGCGGTCGCGACCAGGCCGTCGGCGAGTTCGTCGAGCGTGCCGCCCGCGACGGGGTAATCGGCCCCGACCACGGTGTGCGTACGGGAGAGATCGTCCAGCAGCGGACCGAAGTTGGCGTGCACGCCGCCGCCCGCGCCGTGCGCGAGCAGCAGGCCGGGACCCGCTCCGAGAACGAGAGGCGCGAAATGTTCTGTCATGTTCGCGACGTTAAGGATTGACACCAGTGTGAAGGCCAGAGGCGGGGGAGAATCGGATGCTGATCGGCGAACTCGCACAGCGCACCGGCGTCGCGCCGCGGCTGCTGCGCTACTACGGCGAACAGGGGCTCCTGGACTCGGCGCGCAACACGAGCGGCTACCGGGTGTACGGCGAGGAGGCCGTCGTGCGGGTGTGCCAGATCCGGAAACTGCTGGCCGCGGGCCTGACCACGGAGATGATCGCCCAGATGCTCGACTGCGCGATCGGTCCCGCCGCGCACCTGGACCTGTGCCCCGACCTGGTGCGCAGGCTGCGCGGGGAACTGGCCGAAGTGGACCGCCGGATGGGGGACCTGGCTCAGCGGCGCGAAGTCCTGTCCGGGTATCTCGGCCAGGCGTGACGCCCGCGCGGGCGGGGGTCGATACGCTGAGCAGCACCCCCGTTGGGGGCAGCTTCGACGAGTGAAGGACGACCAGTGAATCGGCAGCCGCTGCGCCTGGCCATCATGGAGGCCACCCGGATCCTCACCGAGGCGGGCGTGGAATCGCCGCGGTCGGACGCGGATCTCATCGCCGCGCACGTGCTCGGCGTGGAACGGGGCAGGCTGCCGATGGTGCCGCTGGTCGACCCGCCGGTGATCGACGCGATCGGGCAGCTGGTCGCGCAGCGCGCCAAGCGGATCCCGCTGCAGTACCTGACCGGATGGGCCGCGCTCGGCAACATCACGGTCAACGTCGGCGCGGGTGTGTTCGTCCCTCGCCCGGAGACCGAACTGCTCCTCGAATGGGGCGTGAAGTTCCTGCAGGGCCGCGAATACCCGGTGGTGGTCGACCTGTGCACCGGCTCCGGCGCGCTGGCGCTGGCGCTGGCACACGAACGCCCGGACGCGGTGGTCTACGCGGTCGACGTCGACCCCCAGGCGCTCGCCTGGGCCCGGCACAACGCCGACGTGCACACCGCCGCCGGAAACACGCCGATCCGGCTCTACTCCGGCGACATCTCGGACCCGACGATGTTCGCCGAACTCGACGGTCTCGTGGACCTGGTGCTCTGCAACCCGCCGTACGTGCCGGAGGGCACGCCGGTCCCGCCGGAGGTCGGCGAACACGACCCGGCGCGCGCGGTCTTCGCGGAGGAAAGCGGCTTGGCGGTGATCCGGCACGCGATCGCGGCCGGTGCGCGGCTGCTGCGCCCCGGCGGCGGTCTGGCGATCGAACACGACGACACGCACGGTTCGGCGGTCCCGGCTTTGGTGCGGGCAAGGCGAGTGCTGACCGGGGTCGAGGACCACCCGGACTACACGGGCCGCGCCCGCTTCGTCACCGCCCGTCGCCTGGGCTGAGGCCGCGCTGCTCTCCGAAGGTCCGTGAAGGACTCCTTGAGGGAATCTAAGTCGGTAAAGGGGCCCTTCACGGACCGCACTTGGCCGTGAAGGGCCATTGAGGGGGCCCAGGTCCGTGAAGGTGGCCCTCACGGACTTGCGCTGGTCCGTGAGGGCCACCTTCACGGACTTGGAGGTCGTGAGGGGAACCCTGAGGGACTCAGAGTCCGTGAGGGTTCCCCTCACGGACCGCCCGCCGCACCCAGCCGGTGGCGCTGCGCCATTCGCACCTTTGCCCCTGTCTTGCCCGACTTTCGTCGTGCGGCAGCGGGGTGGATTTCGTTCGCCCGCCTAACGATCACCGTTAGCGTCGGGCCTCGGGACCGCCGGGCGGACCGGCGGAGAAGTGAGGAGCGAGGATGAGATCCCCCTTACCCCGCCGGAATCACCGCATCCGGACCACCAGCCTCGGCAGCATCCGGATCAGCCGCCTCGGGGTCGCCCGCACCCGGAGCGCCCGAGGACGCGTAGCCGTAGTCGTGGCGATCGCCGCACTGGCGCCCGCGCTGCTCGCCGGGACCGCCGCGGCCGATCCGCTCACCCAGGGCTGGCCCGCGCCGCTGGATTCCGCGCACTGGGCCGACCAGGCGAGCATGACCTGGCAGGACTACCGCCACGTCCCCGGCACCAACTGGGCCGACCCGTCGCTGAAACCGACCGTGCGCAAGTTCAAGGGCGCCGTCGTGCTGGCCGACTACCCGGACGCGGACTTCGTCGTCACGAAAGCGCCGCATTCGACCGTCTTCGGCAATCCGTCGCCGTCCGCGAGCAATCTGCCGCGCGAGAAAGTCGCGCAGCACTACCAGGATTTCCTCAACAAACCCGAAACCTGAACCACGGCCACACCATCAACGAGTACTGGATGGAGGACTCCGGCGGCCGGTTCGGCGTCGACCTCACCGCGTTCGGCCCCTACCGCATGCCTGGCAAATCCTTCGAGTACGGCATGGAAATGCAGCCGGAGGACTGCCCGGCGAACGCCGACTGCACCCGCGACCTGCGCAAGGACGCGGGCGACGCGTGGCGCGCCGACGTCGGTCCGGTCGCCGACCAGTTCGACTTCATCTTCTTCCTCTCCGCGGGTCAGGACGAAAGCTCGACGTGGCAGGAATTCGGCGAGATGAAGTTCGGCACGAAGGAGAACGTGCCCGCCGAATTCGGCCCGCCGGGCAGCAAACCCGGCGACCGGAACTGGGCGCACACGCGCTATGTGCCGTGGACATCGTGGGCCTCGGCGTCGACCATCTGGCCCAACGCGGCCAACGGATCCTCGACCCAGGCGGAAAGCTCGGGCCAGGGCGTGTTCGCGCACGAGTTCAGCCACATCCTCGGCATCGGCGACAACTACAACAACCCGTTCGGCAATCCGCCCCGGCGCTCGTACACCGGGCCGTGGGAAATGTTGTCGCGCGGCAGTTTCAACGGCCCCGGCGGCCCGCACACGCGCTGGCAGATCCCGGCGACCGAAGGCGGTTCGATGGGCGCGCACCACATGCTGCGCAACAAGCTCAAGCTCGGCATCGTCGATCCGAAGGCCGTCCTGAACCTGGACCGGAACCAGCTCGCCACGACCGGTCCCGTCACCGCCCGCGTGACTGCGAGGGAAGCGGAGCCCGCGTCCGGCGCGTACGCGGGCGTCACGATCGCGCTCACCGGCGGCGACCGTTCGCCCCAGTGCGATCCGGCGACGGACCCGAAGTGCGACGGCGGCGGGTACGACCACTACAGCCTCGAGGTCGTCGACCGGATGGGTTCGGACTCGTTCGCGCCGGACTCCGGCGTCCTGCTGGCCAAGACCAAGGCCAAGGACGCCGCGCCGTTCGAATGGATCGTCGACGCGAACCCGCAGGACATCGGCCTGACCGACTACGTCCGCGCGGACGGCACGCCGGTCAAGATCACCGTCGGCGACTACCGGCAGCTCAACGACGCCACGTTCAAGGCGGGCACCGGCGCGGCCGGCGGCTACGAGTACACCGACGAAGCCAACCGGTTGCGGTTCCTCGTCACCGATCTCGACCGGGACAGCCGCGGCGTCCTGTCGTACACGGTCACCGTCGCGTCGCTCGACGGCGCCGGACCGCAGGCGCGGGGCGCCTGGTTGTGGCCCGCACTGCCCGCGTTCACCCGCGGCGGGCTGGCTACCTGCGATTTCCGTCTGTCGAACCAGGGTTCGGCACGCGGCGCGGCAGCTCCGTACGACCAGGACACCTACCGGCTGACCGCGTCCACTGACGCTCGCGGCTGGGAAGTCCGGCTCCCGAATGCCTTGGCCACCGCCAAGTTCGGCAGCTCGACGCAAATCCAGGCGTACGCGAAACGTTCGGCGGACGCACCGCACACCGCTCGCGTGCGGCTCACCGCCACGTCGATCGCCGACCCGTCGAAGTCAACGACGACTGCCTGCACCGCGATCGGATTCTGAGCACTGAAAGGCGCCATCCGTCCATCCGGCGGATGGCGCCTTTCGGCTGGGCGGCAACTGCTTGCCCCGCCGCAAGGCCACCCCCTACCTTGGGGCGGCCGAACAATCAGACTTCTGGGGGAGTCATGTTCATGCGTCATCGAATCACCGCCGGATGCGGTGCCGCGCTCATCGCCGCCACAGCGCTCACCGCGAGCGCGACGAACGCGTCCGCCGCCGCCGGGCCGACCACGCTGCCCGCCAGCCAATACACCCTGACCTCGGATTACCACAAATACGACGCGGCCTACTCGGGCCTCGCGTCGAAGCTGCACACCGTGCCGGTGCACACCGTCATGGACAACGCGAACCACGACCGCAAGCAGCTGCCGTCGACGTTCAACCCGGCCGGTCTCACCGGCGGGTTCCGCTTCGACGACGGCGACAACACCGATTGCACCAACTATCCGCAAGGCATCACCACCAGCCGCGACGCGGTCGGCGGCGACAACGGCGGAACTACGACGGACACCAGCTCGTCGCCGTCAGCTGGTACACGCGCGACAAATGCGGCGGCAAACAGGTCCGCAGCCGGATCACCCTCGCCGACTGGGACGCGACCTACCCGAACAAGTACCGCAAGATCCTGCTCGTCGAACCCACCGGCACCACCGCTTCGCCGAACTACAAGGACATCCCGATCCACGCCGGCGGCGTCTCCTGGTACGGCGACTACCTGTACGTCGCCGACACCGGCGGCGGCATGCGGGTCTTCGACATGCGCAAGATCCTCGAGGTCAACTCGGGCGGCACGGCTGACCAGATCGGCCTTTCCGGAGGCCAGTACTACGCGCACAACTACCGCTACGTCCTGCCGCAGGTCGGCACGGTCGCCGCGCACACCGCCTCCGGCCCGAACCTGGCCTGGTCGAGCATCTCGCTGGACCGGGTGAGCAAGTCGATCGTGATGACCGAGTACACCTGCAAGGCCGACTGCGCGGACTACCCGAACCGCCCGCCGCGCGCGGTGCGCTTCCCGTTCGCCTCGGGAGCGACGACGTTCGCCGCCTCGACGACGGCGAGCCAGGCTCTCCAGCTGCCTTGGTACAACCTCAACGGCGTCGCCTCGCACAACGGCCGCTGGTGGTTCAACTCCTCCACTCAGAAACAGCTCTACTACTGGACCCCGACCGCGGGCCCGGCCACACACGCCTGGGTGAGCAGCGGGGAGAGCATCTCGTACTGGGAGGACCCGAAGGACGCGGATCTCCTGTGGTCGCTTCAGGAGGGAGCGGGGAACCGGAACGTGTTCGCGGTGAAGCAGGCCAGTTACGGCAGTTGATCGCCTGACCTTCGGCCGCTGACCCCCCCGGGTCAGGCGGCCACTCGGCCAGGCTCGGTCCGGTGCGGCCGCGCCCCGCGCCGGACCGAGCCCTCCGCCTTTTTCCTGACGAAATGCCCCCAATGTGGCATTGGGTGCGTGGGATGCACCGAACGCCACATTGGGTGCGTGGGATGCACCGAGCGCCACATTGGGTGCATGGGACGCACCCAACGCCACATTGGGTGCGTGGGACGCACCGAGCGCCACATTGGGTGCATGGGACGCACCCAACGCCACATTGGGTGCGTGGGACGCACCGAACGCCACATTGGATGCGTGGGATGCACCCAAAGCGGCATTGGGGCAGACCTCGCACCCCTCGCCCGAGCCCTTCGCCATCGCCCTGCCGGAGTCACGTCAGCTCGCGCGGCGCGAGATCCTCCGCACCGGACCGAGCCATCCGCTCCCGCAGCCGTCCGTGAAGGGCCCCTTCGGGGAATCTGATTCCCTCAAGGAGCCCTTCACGGACCTCCGCATCGCGTACCGAGCCCGCCCCTCGCCGGAGCCAGACCGCTCCACCGCCCCATCGCACCTCGGGGCGCTCCGAACCCGTCCGCGCCGGGGGATAGGCTGCCCGTCATGAGTGCGGTCTACGACTGCGGCAAGCGCGAATCCCGAGCCGAAGGCCTGTCCGCGGCGGCTGCCGCGGTGCGGTCGAGCCGGCTGGTCGTCCTGCCGACGGACACGGTGTACGGCATTGGCGCCGACGCGTTCGACTCCGGCGCCGTCCAGGCGTTGCTGCGGGCGAAGAACCGCGGCCCGGACATGCCGGTCGGCGTTCTCGTCGGCTCCTGGTCCACTGTGGACGGTCTGGTGCTCGGCGTTCCGCCGCAGGCGCGCGCGCTCATCGAGGCGTTCTGGCCCGGCGACCTGTCGATCGTGCTGCCGCACGCGCCGAGTCTGCAGTGGAATCTCGGCAACTCGCGCGGCACGGTGATGCTGCGGATGCCGTTGCACCCGGTCGCGCTGGAGCTGCTGCGCGACGTCGGCCCGATGGCGGTGTCCAGCGCGAACGTCTCCGGGCGTCCGCCCGCCTCGACCGCCGAGGAAGCCCAGGAGCAGCTCGGCGACTCGGTGTCGGTGTACCTCGACGGCGGGTCGAGCGGGGAAGCGGTGGCCTCGTCCATCGTGGACCTGACTGGCGACAAGCCGGTGGTGCTGCGCGAGGGCGCGGTCACGAAGGCCGCCATCGCCGAGGTGATCGGCGTCGCCGAGGAGACGCTGGACTGAGCCGGGCAAGTGACTGCCGTTCACCGGGGCCGCACGCGGGCGCGGTAGCGTGGCGCGGTGACTCCGACCTCCCGGCGGGCGTGACGCGGTCATGCCTGTAGTCCAAGGACTTCTCCCGATCCGGGAGTACCTGCTCGTCGCGCTGACCGCGACCGCGGTGACCTATCTGCTGACCGGCGTCGTGCGGCGCGTGGCCATCCGGATCGGCGCGATCGCCAACCCCCGCGCGCGCGACGTGCACGTCAAGCCCATCCCGCGGATGGGCGGCGTCGGCATCTACCTCGGGATCGCCGCGGCTATGGGCCTCGCGCACCAGCTTCCCGCGCTCAGCCACGGTTTCGACGTCTCCTACGACGCGGTCGGCGTGCTGCTCGCGGCGGGCGTCATCTCGCTCATCGGCATCCTGGACGACCGGTTCGAGCTCGACGCGTGGACGAAGCTCGCCGGACAGGTCATGTGCGCCGGGATCCTCGTCATCTTCGGCGTGCAGTGGGTGTCGTTCTGGGTGCCGTGGGGCGGGAACGGCGATTCCATCGGCTCGGTGCTGGTACTGGACAAGAACCAGGGCGCGCTGCTGACGGTCGTCATGGTCGTCGTCATGGTCAACGCGATGAACTTCGTCGACGGCCTCGACGGGCTGGCCGGCGGGCTCGGCTTCATCGCCGCGACGGCCACCTGCGTGTTCTCGCTCGGCCTGCTCGACAACGCGGGCGGCGACTTCGGCTCGTACCCGCCCGCGCTGATCGCCGCCGCGCTCGCCGGGGCGTGTCTTGGTTTCCTCCCGTACAACTTCCAGCCCGCCAAAATTTTCATGGGCGACTCCGGATCGATGATGATCGGCCTGATGCTCGCCGGAGCCACCACCTCGGCGAGCGGACGAGTCAACTACACCCGGTTCTCCGCGTCGGACGCGCTGGCCCTGCTGTCCCCGCTGGTGGTCGTGGTGGCGGTGCTTTTCGTGCCGGTGCTCGACCTCGTGATGGCCGTCGTCCGGCGCACGCGGCGCGGGCAGAGCCCGTTCGCCGCCGACAAAATGCATCTGCACCACCGGTTGCTGGAAATCGGCCATTCGCAACGGCGCGCGGTGCTGCTGATCTATTTGTGGGCCGGAATTCTCTCTTTCGGCGCGGTCTCCATCACGATTTTCGACAGCCCCGTCGTGTTCTGGTCGATTGGCGCGGCATTGGTGCTGGCGGTGCTCGTTTCCCTGGTGCCGCGGCTGCGTTCCCGGCACCGCCCCGGCGTCTGACCCCGCGGGCGGTCTATACTGGCGGGTCGAACCGAACGAGGAGCGAATGCAGTGAGCGACACCGAGACGCCCGAGACGACGCCCGAGACGTCCCAGGCCGCGGCTCAGGCCAAAGCTCCGGAGAACCCGCACGCCGCTCCGGTGCGCCAGCTCGCGCGCTCGATGACGCGGGCCTCGCTCCTGTTCACCCCGCCGTTCATCCTGGTCTGCATTGTTCTTTTCACCGTCCTCAACGGACTGCACGGCTTCCTCGGGGCCCTGGTCGGCGGCGTGCTGGCGATGGTCGCCTCGCTGTCGACGCTGGGCATGATGAAGGTATCCGCCGGACAGGACCCGTCGCTCGTGATGCTCATCGCGCTCGGCGGTTACGCGGCGAAGGTCATCCTGCTGTTCCTCGCGCTCACTCTGCTCAAGGGCGTCACCGTGCTGCACCCGCTTTCCCTCGGGATCACGATGATCGTCGCCATTCTCGTGGCCGCCGCCGTGGAGTTCGCGACATTCCGCAAAGCGCGTATCCCGACCATCATTCCCGCCTCGAATTGACGGATTCGGGACAAGGGTCCCAGCCGGATTCGGGACCTAGGTCCTGGACCATTCGGCTGGTTAGGAGTACGCCTGTACGGCAGTGATTGACCTGCTGGTATGGTCCGCGTCATGGGTGGCGGCCTCGGCCGCGCACTCCCGACGACGAACCGCGATCAGCAGTGTGGCGACCGGATGGTTCCGCCTCTCAACCCGCTGGTCCGAAGTAGACCGCAGGGCAGTGTTCACGCGAGACCTCCCTCGTGCGCAGACCGGCTGGCTGGCTCCGCGCACGGTGGGTACCGCCGCCTCCGGCGTCCCGATGCGTATCGGGTACGTTAAGTCCAGATCGTGACGATTCCCCCGGCGGAGTGAACGCCGGCCGGGAGAACCGGGAGGAGCCCAGTGGCCGCGCTGGTACTGACCGAGGGTGCGACCTTCGCGCCCCCTGGCGCCGAAAGCTTTGAGCTGCCGCCGTTGTTCGGCTTCGTCACGAAGCCGATGCTTCTGGTGGTGCTCTCGGTGATCATCATCGCGGGGTACTTCCTGCTGGCGACGCGCAAGCTGAAGGTCGTTCCGACCAAGGGCCAGTTCGTGGCCGAGGGCATCTACGACTTCGCGCGCAACAACATCGCCCGCGAGCAGATCGGCTCGAAGGATTTCCAGCGCTTCGTGCCGGTGATCTTCGCGTTGTTCACCTTCATCTTGATGAACAACCTCTACGGGGTCATCCCGTTCCTGCAGTTCCCCACCATGGCGCGGTTCGGGTTCCCGATCGCGTTGTCGGTGCTCGTGGTCTACCCGGTGTACCACTACGTCGGGATCAAGAAGCACGGCCTCGGCGGGTACTTCAAGAAAGAACTCGCGCCGGCCGGCGTCCCCGGCCCGGTGCTCCCGCTGTTCGCGCTGATCGAGTTCGCGGAGAAGTTCTTCCTGAACCCGCTCACGCTCGCCATCCGTGTTTTCGCGGCCATGTTCGCGGGACACCTGATCCTGGCGGTCTTCACCCTCGGCGGCACCTTCCTGCTGACCGAGACCTCGAGCATCGCGCTGAAGCCGGTGTCGCTGGTGGCGTGGATCTTCGCCATCGGCCTGACGTTCCTGGAGGCGTTCATCCAGTGCCTCCAGGCGTACATCTTCGCCCTGCTGTCCGCGGGGTACATCGGCGCCGCGCTGGCGTCGGAGCACTGAGAACACCAAAAGACCCCGATCCGCGTGAGTGCGCGGACCGAAGTGAAGGGAAACGCACGTGAGCAACATCGTCCTGGCCGAGGCTGCCGCCCAGACCGTCAACCTCAACGCCGGCCTCGCCGCCATCGGCTACGGCCTGGGCGCGATCGGCCCCGGCATCGGCGTGGGCCTGATCTTCGCCGCGGTGATCAACGGCACCGCGCGTCAGCCGGAGGCCCAGAGCAAGCTGCAGGGCATCGGTTACGCCACCTTCGTGCTCACCGAGGTGCTGGCCCTGATCGGTATCGTCATCTACTTCATCGCCTCCGCTGCCTGAGTCGTTCGCTCTCGCTTAAGGAGACGTTGTGCTGAAGACCCAAGTGGAGTTGTTGGCAGAGGCCCACAACCCGATCATGCCCGACTGGTCGGAAGTGATCCTCGGCATCGTCGCCTTCCTGATCCTGCTGTTCATCCTCAAGAAGTACGTCGTCCCTCGTTTCGAGAAGGCGTACGAGGAGCGGGCGCAGAAGATCGAAGGCGGGATCGAGAAGGCCGAGAAGGCTCAGGCAGAGGCCGAGAAGGCGCTGTCGGAGTACAAGGCCCAGCTGGCGGACGCCCGTTCCGAGGCAGCGAAGATCCGCGACGACGCCCGGCTCGAAGCCGAGCAGATCAAGGCGGAGCTGCGGGAGCAGGCCGAGTCCGAATCCCAGCGGATCGTGGCACAGGGCCACGCCCAGCTGCAGGCGCAGAAGGCGCAGATCGTCGCCGAGCTGCGGGCCGAAATGGGCCGCAACGCGGTCGAGCTGGCCGGCCGCATCGTCGGCGAGTCGCTCGAGGACGAGGCGCGCCGTCGGGGCACCGTCGATCGGTTCCTGGCGGAGCTGGAGACCGTCGGCGCCAACGGTGCCGCTAACGGAGCGGGGAAGTAACCAGAGATGACGCTGCATGCTGCGAGCCGTGAAGCGCTCGACCTCGCCGAGCAGAAGCTCGGCGAGGTGCTGGCCGGAGCGGGCGCTGACCCCGCGAAGGCCGGGGATGAGCTGCTCTCGGTCGTCGACCTCCTTGACCGCGAAATCGGCCTGCGCCGCGCGGTCGGCGATTCTTCGGTCGCGCCGGAGAGCCGCCAGGGCCTGGTCCGCCGCCTGTTCGACGGAAAGCTGAGCGAACAGGCCCTGAAGGTGCTCGACACCGTGGCGGGCAGCCGCTGGTCCAGTCCCCGCGAGCTGGTGGACGGGCTCGAATCGATCGGCCGTTCGGCGCTGCTCACCGCCGCCGAAAAGGCCGGGAACGTCGAAACCGTCGAGTCTCAGCTGTTCCAGGTCGCGCGGATCGTCGCGGGCGCCCCGGAACTCGAGGCGGCGCTGTCCGACCTGACCGCTCCCGCGGAGGCGAAGCGGACCCTGGTCCGCGGGCTGTTCGCGGGCAAGGTCGACGCGGTCGTCGAGACCCTGGTCGAGCAGGCCGTGCAGCGCGCCAAGGGGCGCGGCATCGGCAACGCGCTCGACAAGCTGGTCGCGCTGGCCGCCGAGCGGCGCGAGCGCTCGGTCGCGTACGTGACCTCGGCGAACGCGCTCACCGACGAGCAGCGGGCCCTTCTCGGGACCAAGCTCGACGGCATCTACGGGCGGCCGATCGCGCTGCACGTCGAGATCGACCCGGCACTCGGCGGCGGCCTCGTCGTCCGCGTCGGGGACGAGGTCATCGACGGCAGCACCTCCGGGCAGCTGGCGGCCGCGCGCCGCACGCTGAGCCGGGCCTGAGCGGCACAACAGACTTTGCACACTGGACAGAAGAGAAGCGAGAGCGGGAACGAAATGGCGGAGCTGACGATCTCCTCGGACGAGATCGCCCACGCGATCGAGAATTACGTCTCGAGTTACGCCCCTTCCGTGGAGCGGGAAGAGGTCGGCGTCGTCGCCGACGCCGGTGACGGCATCGCCCACGTCGAAGGGCTGCCCTCGGCCATGGCCAACGAGCTGCTCGAGTTCCCGGGCGGCGTGCTTGGCGTGGCACTGAACCTGGACGCGCGCTCCATCGGCGCCGCGATCCTCGGCGACTTCGAGAGCATCGAAGAAGGCCAGCAGGTCAAGCGGACCGGCCAGGTCCTCTCGGTGCCGGTCGGCGAAGGCTACCTCGGCCGGGTCGTCAACCCGCTCGGCCACGCCATCGACGGCCTCGGCGAGATCGAGACCACGACCCGGCGTCCGCTGGAGGTCAAGGCCGCCTCGGTGGTCGAGCGCCAGCCGGTGGCCGAGCCGCTGCAGACCGGCATCACCGCGATCGACGCGATGACCCCGATCGGGCGCGGCCAGCGCCAGCTGATCATCGGCGACCGCAAGACCGGCAAGACCGCGGTCGCGGTGGACACGATCATCAACCAGAAGGCCAACTGGGAGACCGGCGACCCGAAGAAGCAGGTTCGCTGCATCTACGTCGCGGTCGGCCAGAAGGGCTCCACGATCGCCTCGGTGAAGTCGGCGCTCGAGGACGCGGGCGCGATGGAGTACACCACCATCGTCGCGGCCCCGGCCTCCGACTCGGCCGGCTTCAAGTGGATCGCCCCCTACACCGGCTCGGCCATCGGCCAGCACTGGATGTACGAGGGCAAGCACGTCCTGATCGTGTTCGACGACCTGACCAAGCAGGCCGACGCCTACCGCGCGATCTCGCTGCTGCTGCGCCGCCCGCCGGGCCGCGAGGCGTTCCCCGGCGACGTCTTCTACTTGCACTCCCGTCTCCTCGAGCGGTGCGCGAAGCTCTCGGACGAGCTGGGCGCGGGCTCGCTGACCGGTCTGCCGATCATCGAGACCAAGGCCAACGACGTGTCGGCCTACATCCCGACGAACGTCATCTCGATCACCGACGGCCAGTGCTTCTTCCAGTCGGACCTCTTCAACGCCGGTCAGCGCCCGGCCATCGACGTGGGCATCTCGGTGTCCCGCGTGGGTGGCGCCGCGCAGGTCAAGGCGATGAAGAACGTCGCGGGCTCGCTGCGCATCGACCTGTCCCAGTACCGCGAGCTGGAGGCGTTCGCCGCCTTCGCCTCGGACCTGGACGACGCGTCGAAGGCGCAGCTGGAGCGCGGCGCCCGGCTGTACGAGGTGCTCAAGCAGCCGCAGTACTCGCCGGTCCCGGTCGAGGAGCAGGTCGCCACGGTGTACCTGGGCACGAACGGCTACTTCGACTCGGTCCCGACCGAGGACGTGCGCCGGTTCAACCTCGAGTTCCTCGACTCGGCGCGGCGCAAGCACGCCGAGGTCCTGGGCGCGATCCGCGACACCGGCAAGTTCGAGGACAGCACCCGCGACGCCCTGATCGCGGCGGTGAACGAATTCAAGAAGGAGTTCACCACCGCCGAGGGCAAGCCGCTGGAGTCGAACGCCGACGCGATGGCCGCCGAGAAGGTCGGGCAGGAGACCGTCAAGGTCAACAAGCCCGCCCCGAAGAAGTGAGCTGGTAGCCCATGGCCGCACAACTCCGGGAGCTTCGCTCGCGCATCAAGGCGACGAAGTCGATCGGCAAGATCACCAAGGCGATGGAACTCATCGCCACCGCGCGCATCACCAAGGCGCGCGCGAAGGTCGCCGCTTCCCGGCCGTACGCGGACGAGATCACCAAGGTGCTCTCGGCGCTGGCCGGCGCGGCGGCCAACCTCGACCACCCGCTCCTGGTCGAACGCCCGAACCCGAAGCGCGCCGCCGTCCTGGTCGTCACCAGTGACAAGGGCCAGTGCGGCGGTTACAACTCCAACGTGCTGAAGGCGACCGAAGAACTCCTTGCCCTCCTCAAGTCCGAGGGCAAGGCGGTCGACGTCTACACGACCGGCAGCAAGGGCCTGAACTACTACCGGTTCCGCAACCGCCCGGTGACCGGCAGCTGGATCGGGTTCTCCGACCAGCCGGGCTACCCGGACGCGGTCGCGGCGGCCGAGACGCTGGTGAAGTCCTTCAACGCGGGTGTCGACGACGCCTCCGGCAATGCCGACGGCATCACCGGGGTGGACGAGATCCACGTCGTCTACACCGAGTTCGTGTCGATGCTGACGCAGCGGCCGGTCGCCAAGCGCGTCGCGCCGCTCGAGGTCGAGTACTCCGAGGGCGAGGACGAGAAGCCCGCCGGTCTGCTGCCGAGCTACGAGTTCGAGCCCAGCGCCGACAAGCTGCTCTCCGCGCTGCTGCCGAAGTACATCAACACCCGGCTGTACTCGGCGCTGCTGGAGTCCGCGGCCTCGGAGCTGGCGGCCCGCCGCACGGCGATGAAGGCCGCGTCGGACAACGCGAACGACCTGGTCGGCACCCTGACGCGGGAGATGAACCAGGCCCGGCAGGCGCAGATCACCCAGGAGATCTCCGAAATCGTCGGTGGCGCGAACGCGCTCACCGCAGCAGGAAGTGATGATTGATGACCAGTACTGAAGCCCCGCGCGCCAAGGGGCGCATCGTCTCGGTGACCGGGCCGGTCGTCGACGTCGAGTTCCCGCGCGGTTCCGTCCCCGACCAGTTCAACGCGCTCAAGGTCGAGATCGAGTTCGAGCAGCTGCGCAAGACGGTGACGCTCGAGGTCGCGGCCCACCTGGGCGACAACCTCGTGCGCACCATCTCGCTGCAGCCGCAGGACGGCCTCGTCCGCGGCGCGGAGGTCACCGACACCGGCGGCCCGATCACCGTTCCGGTGGGCGACAAGGTCAAGGGCCACGTCTACAACGCGCTCGGCGAGTGCCTCGACGAGCCCGGCTACGGCGACGACCTCGAGCGCTGGGGCATCCACCGCAACCCGCCGTCCTTCGACCAGCTCGAGGGCAAGACGGAGATGCTGGAGACCGGCCTGAAGGTCGTCGACCTGCTGACCCCGTACGTCCAGGGCGGCAAGATCGGCCTGTTCGGCGGCGCGGGCGTGGGCAAGACGGTGCTGATCAAGGAAATGATCACCCGTGTCGCCCGGAACTTCGGCGGTACGTCGGTGTTCGCCGGCGTCGGCGAGCGCACCCGTGAGGGCAACGACCTCTTCCTGGAGATGTCCGAGGACGGCGTCATCAACGACACCGCCCTCGTGTTCGGCCAGATGGACGAGCCGCCGGGCACGCGTATGCGCGTCGCGCTGTCCGCGCTGACCATGGCGGAGTACTTCCGCGACGTCCAGAACCAGGACGTGCTGCTGTTCATCGACAACATCTTCCGGTTCACCCAGGCCGGTTCCGAGGTGTCGACCCTGCTGGGCCGCATGCCTTCGGCCGTGGGCTACCAGCCGACGCTGGCCGACGAGATGGGCCAGCTGCAGGAGCGGATCACCTCGACCCGAGGCCGTTCGATCACCTCGATGCAGGCGATCTACGTGCCCGCGGACGACTACACCGACCCGGCCCCGGCCGCGACGTTCGCCCACCTGGACGCCACCACCGAGCTTTCCCGGTCGGTGTTCCAGAAGGGCATCTTCCCGGCGGTGGACCCGCTGGCGTCGACGTCGACGATCCTCGACCCGGCGATCGTCGGCGAGGACCACTACCGCGTCGCCTCCGAGGTCATCCGGATCCTGCAGAAGTACAAGGAGCTGCAGGACATCATCGCGATCCTCGGCATGGACGAGCTTTCCGAAGAGGACAAGCTCACCGTGCAGCGGGCGCGCCGGATCGAGCGCTTCCTGTCCCAGAACATGCTGGTGGCCGAGGCCTTCACGCAGATCCCGGGCTCCACGGTGCCGCTGTCGGAGACCATCGAGTCGTTCGACCGCATCACCAAGGGCGACTTCGACCACTACCCGGAGCAGGCGTTCCTGGGCATTGGCGGGCTCGAGGACCTCGAGAAGAAGTACCACGAGATCACCGGCAAGTGAGTGCGTGAGACCGGCGGGGGCACTGTCCATTGTGGACATCGGCCCCCGCCGTTCTCGTAACCGAAGCAAGACCTATTACACTCGGTGGTGACACCCCGAGCGAAGGAGTGCTACGTGGCTGAGATGTCCGTGGAGCTGGTTGCCGTCGAGCGCCGGCTCTGGTCGGGTACCGCCACCTTCGTGGTGGCGCAGACCACCGAGGGCGAGATCGGCATCATGCCCGGACACGAGCCGGTGCTGGGCCAGCTCGTCGAGGGTGGCGTGGTGAAGGTGAACACGACGGACGGCGACGTGCTGACCGCCGCGGTGCACGGCGGGTTCCTGTCCGTCACCGCGACCGGGGTGAGCGTGCTCGCGGAGAGCGCCGAGCTGTCCGACGAAATCGACGTGGCGGCCGCGAAGGCAGCCCTCAGCACCGGCGACGAGGCCGAGCGGACGAGGGCCACGGCCCAGCTCCGCGCGGCCGGACAGCCGGTCTGAGCGGACTAGACGGGCAGGAGCCGGGCCGTGCAGATCGCTGTGGTGGTGCTAGCGCTCCTGATCGTGCTTGTCGTCGTGGTCGGCTGGTACGGCCAGCGGTGGATCCGGATGCGCCGCGGCGGCGGCGTCAGCGTGGCGCTGCGGTGGCGTCCGGACAGTCCCCGTTCGAGCTGGCATCTCGGCCTCGGCCGGTACGAGGGCGAGAAATTCGTCTGGTACCGGGTGTGGAGCCTGCGCACCGGCCCGGATCGCGTGTTCCAGCGGGAAAGCATGCAGATCGCGGACCGGCGGGACCCGTCCGGTTCCGAGGCGTACGCGGTGCCTGAGGGGTCGACGGTGCTGCGCTGCGAGTCCTCGGACCAGGAAGCGATCGAGATCGCGATGGGGCCGGGTGCGCTGACCGGGTTCCTGTCGTGGCTCGAATCGGCTCCGCCGGGGCGACGGCTGCCGCGAGCTTCGTGAGTTTTTCAGCCGGGTCCGCCATTGCGGCGGGCCCGGTTTTTGTTTCTCGTGCAGCGGGTTCTCCGGCGCTAACCTGGGTGTATGGACGCCCGAGAACGGGAAGACCGCGCGCGCCGCTGGCAGACCTTGCCGAAGCCGGTGCGGCTCGAGGAGCTCACTGTCGCCCAGGCCGTCGAACCGGGCCGCGATTCGACGTGGGACGTCGACTACGAGCGATACTGGGCCGCCCAGGAAGCCAACTGGGCCCGGTAGTCAGAGCCGGGCGGTGACGGCGCGGACAAGCTCGGCTAACCGCGCCGGTTTCTCTCCGTGCACGTTGTGGCCGCTGTCCGCCCGCTTCCCGATGATTTCCTCGACGAACCGGGCCAGATCAGCCCCGATCGCGGCCGCGGTGTACTTCTCCGGCGCCCGGGCGGACTGGCCGTGGCCGCGTACACCGTGAAGTCCCGCGCCAGTTCCGGCAGCACGCGCGCGTGGCTCTGCCAGTCGACGGTCTGTCCGTGGATCAGCAGCAGCACCGGCCGGACCTTGGGCGTAGTGGAGCTTCGAGCCGTTGACCACCGCGTCGTGTTCGGTGAACCCGGCACGCCGCGTGCGGGCCATCGCCCAGTCGTACGTCTTGAGATTGCGGGCCGCTCAACCGCCGGCGGCGAGGACTGCCGTGGCAGGAACGGAGGCCGCGATCAGCCGCCCGGCCGCCACAGCACGTCGCCTTCCGGATTGGCCAGCCGGGCGAGGATGAACAGCAGGTCGGAGAGCCGGTTGAGGTACTTGGCCGCGATCGGGTTGGACGTGTCCGGCTCGGCCTCCATCAGCGCCCACGCGGACCGCTCCGCGCGGCGGGAGACCGTGCGCGCCTGGTGCAGGAACGCCGCGCCCGGGGTGCCGCCCGGAAGGATGAAAGACGTGAGTTTCGGCAGCCGGTCGTTGAACTCGTCGCACCAGCCTTCGAGCCGTTCCAGGTACGCCTCGGTGATGCGCAGCGGCTCGTAGGGCGGGTCCTCCTGGATCGGGAGGCACAGATCCGCGCCGACGTCGAACAGGTCGTTCTGGATCCGGCGCAGCACTTCCGCGATCTCGTCGGCGAGCCCGCCGAGGGCGATCGCCAGGCCGAGCACGGAATTGGCCTCGTCGGTGTCGGCGTAGGCGGAGAGCCGGGCGGAAGTCTTGGGGACCCGGGAACCGTCGCCGAGCGCGGTCGTGCCGCTGTCGCCGACCTTCGTGTAGACCCGGTTGATACGAACCACCATACGTTCGACTCTACCGGCCCGGGTTCGGGCAAAACTGGGCGAGAGGGCATGATTGGCGGCCATGAGCGAGCACTTCGACGTGCATGGCGGAGCCCGGCTGGTCGGCGAGGTCGACGTGGTCGGCGCCAAGAACAGCGTGCTGAAACTGATGGCCGCGGCACTGCTGGCCGAAGGCACCACGACCATCACGAACTGCCCGCAGATCCTGGACGTCCCGCTGATGGGCGACGTCCTGCGCAGCGTCGGCTGCGCGGTGGAGATCGAGGGCGACACGGCGCGCATCACCACGCCCAAAGAGCTGTCGCACCGCGCCGATTCGGCGGCGATGGGCAAGCTGCGCGCGTCGGTGTGCGTGCTGGGCCCGCTGGTCGGCCGCCTGAAGCAGGCGGTCGTCGCGCTGCCCGGCGGCGACGCGATCGGCCAGCGCCCGCTGGACATGCACCAGAACGGCCTCCGCAAGCTCGGCGCGACGAGCACCATCGAGCACGGGTGTGTCGTCGCGAAGGCCGAAACGCTGGTGGGCACCCAGATCTGGCTGGACTTCCCGAGCGTCGGCGCGACCGAGAACATCCTGATGGCGGCCGTGCTGGCCGAGGGCACGACGGTGATCGACAACGCCGCCCGCGAACCGGAAATCGCCGACATCTGCACGATGCTGACCGAAATGGGCGCGAAGATCGAGGGCGCGGGAACCTCGACGCTGACCGTCCACGGCGTCGAACAGCTGAACCCGACCGAACACCGCGTGATCGGCGACCGCATCGTAGGCGCGACCTGGGCGTTCGCCGCCGCGATGACCCGCGGCGACCTGACCGTGCGCGGCGTGAACCCGCACCACCTCGACCTGGTCCTGGACAAGCTGCGCCTGGCCGGCGCGGAGGTCACCACTTACGACGACAAGGGCTTCCGAGTCGTCCAGCCGGAACGCCCGAAGGCGGTGGACTGGGTGACCCTGCCGTACCCCGGTTTCGCCACGGACCTGCAGCCGTTCGCGGTCGCGCTGTCGGCGGTGTCCGAGGGCACGTCGATGATCACGGAAAACGTGTACGAGGCGCGGTTCCGCTTCATCGAAGAGATGATCCGGTTGTCCGGCGACGCCCGCACCGACGGCCACCACGCGGTGGTCCGCGGTGTGGAGAAGCTGTCGAGCGCGCCGGTGTGGGCCTCAGACATCCGCGCGGGGGCCGGGCTGGTGCTGGCCGGGCTGTGCGCGGACGGGGTGACCGAGGTGTGGGACGTGTTCCACATCGACCGCGGGTACCCGCATTTCGTGGAGAACCTGAACCGGCTGGGCGCGCGGATCGACCGGGTTGCGGGGGAGCCGGAGCGGGCTTGAGCGGTGGCTGCACCGCGGTCGCGAAGCCGGGGGAAAGCGCTTGTCAGGCGTTCCCGGCTTCGCGAGGCGGCGGGGGCACGCCTCTTCTTGGCTCGGCCGCCCTGCCCGCAGCGTCCCGACCTGGTCGAAACGGTCGATCAGGTGCGCGATGTCCGTGCGAGGATCCGCGTCGAGCAACCGCGCGTCGGCTCCGACAGTGATCCTTCCCGTCCGCTGACCGATCTTTTCGGCTGAATGCCGGGTACCCGGCATTCAGCCGGAACCGGCTGGCGATTCTGATTACGCGCGCAACGCCCGCACCACCAGGTCCGTCACCTGATCCAAATACCCTTCCTCCGCCGGGATCCCGCGCACGATCAGCCGCCAGTAAACGATCCCCGCGCCCATGTCCAGGGCCATCTCGATGTCCGTGTCCGCCGGGATCTCCCCGCGCTCGATCGCCCTGGTGAACACCGCCCGGTTGATCGCCCGCCGCGGTCCGCCGATGGCTTCGCGGGCGAATTCGGCCATTGCCGGGTTTTGGCGCGCTTCCGCGATCAGCCCGGGGAAAATCCGCGAAAACCGCGGATGCGCGATCCAGCCGTAAAGCGCCTCCAGGGTGGCTCGGATATCTCCGCGCAGGCTGCCGGTGTCCGGGTCCACCGCGCGCGCCAGGCTGAATTCCGCGATGACCGCGCCGATCATTTCGTCTTTCGACCGCCAGCGCCGGTATAGCGCGCTTTTCCCGACTCCCGCGCGTTTCGACACCGCTTCCATCGACAGTCTCCCGAAGCCGTGATCGGCCAGCTCGTCGATCACGGCTTCGGTGATGGCGTAGGTGACGTCGGGCTGCAGCACGGCAGCTCCGGTCGGCGTCCGGCGGGTCGTCATGCCAATGAGCATAGCGTGTGGACGAGACGGTCCCGTCCCGTGTACGTTGGCGTCGAGACGGTACCGTCTCGTCCGTTCCTGAGGAGGGGTTCGATGGCACTCATCGATCACGCGCTCGACCTGCTGGTCCAGCACGACATGGCCGGATTCGTGCAGCTGTTCGCCGAAGACGCAGTGCTCGAGTTCCCGTTCGCCGCGCCGAGCGAGCCCCAGCGCGTCGAAGGCCGCGCCGCTCTGGCCGAGTACCTGCGCGACTACCCGAACCTGTTCGACGTCCGCGAGGTCGCCGCCAAGCGCGTGCACCAGACGACCGATCCGGAGGTCTCGATCGCGGAGTTCGAACTGGCCGGCATCGCGGTCGCCACGCAGAAGCCGTACCGCCTTGGCTACGTCGTGGTGCTGACCGTCCGCGACGGCCTGATCCGCCGCTATCGCGACTACTTCAGCCCGCTCGCGGTGATCGACGTTCTCGGGGTGCCGGGTGTCTGACGTCCTCGTGCTCGGCTCGACCGGCACCACCGGCAGCCGGGTCGTGCGCGGTCTCGAAGCCGCCGGGGCACGTGCTCGGGCGGCGACGCGGAATCCCGTTAAACCAGGCCAAATCCGGTTCGACTGGGACGAACCCGCGACGTACGGCCCGGCGCTGGACGGGGTCTCGGCGGTCTACCTGATCGCGCCGGTCGCGGCCGATCCGCAGCCGCTCGTCGAGGAGTTCCTCAAGCACGCGCCGGACGCACGGGTGGTCCTGCTCAGTTCGTCCGCGGTGGACGAGCACACCCCGGTGCTGGGCGGGCTGCCCGGCCTGGTCCGCCGTCAGCCGGGCTGGGCGGTGCTCCGGCCGTCGTGGTTCATGCAGAACTTCACCGCCGGGAACCTGGTCGGCGACAGTGCCCGCGCGGGCCGGATCGTGACCGCGACCGGCGACGCCCGGGTGGCGTTCGTGGACGCGGGCGACATCGCCGCGGTCGCCGTTCGCGCGCTGCTCGATCCCGAACCGCACAACACCGGCCACCTCATCACCGGTCCGCGTGCGCTCAGCTACGACGAGGCCGCCGGGATCGTCGGGAAACGGCTCGGCCATCCGGTCGTGCACGCACCGGTTTCCACCCACGAGTACCAGCGATTCCTGGTCCGCGACGGCCTTCCCGAGTCGTACGCCGAAATGCTCGCCTTGCTGGACGAGGCGATCCGCCGCGGCGCCGAGGACCGCGTGACCGACACCGTCGAACGAGTCACCGGACGACCCGCCCGTGACTTCCGCACCTTCGCGAAAGAGGAGATCCGATGAAGCCCCTGCTGTTCGAAGACGACCCGCAATTCTGGTTCGAAACCCTGATCGCCCTCGGCGAGATCGCCTACGGAGGCGCGGATTTCGGCGAGGTCGTCGCGACCGCGTCGAACATCAAGTCCGGTGACTACGACAGCTGGCACGACGCGTGGCTCGCCACCGCCGAACGGCTCTACGCCGAAGCTGCCACCATGCACCCGGTCAGCGCGCGCGACGCGTACCTGCGTGCCTCGACGTACTACCGCCGCGCCGAGTTTTTCTTGCACGGCAACCCGGAAGACCTGCGGATCAACTACGCCTACGAGCGCAACGTCGAGTGTTTCCAGCTCGCTGTGGAGTCGATCGACCACGTCGAACGGATCGAAATCCCCTACGACGGCCACGTCCTGCGCGGCTACTTCTACCGTGCTCCCGGCGACGGCCCGAAGCCGCTCCTGGTGGTGCACAACGGTTTCGACGGCAGCGCCGAGGACCTGCACTTCATGGGCGCGACGGCGGGCCAGGAACGCGGCTACCACGTACTGACCTTCGACGGCCCCGGCCAGCCCAGTGCCGTGCACCGCGACGGGCTGCTGTTCCGGCCGGACTGGGAGCACGTCGTCAGCCAGGTGCTCGACTACGCCCTTGCTCTCCCGAACGTGATCCCGGAAAAGGTCGCGCTGATCGGCTGGAGCCTCGGCGGGATGCTCGCACCGCGCGCAGCCGCGTTCGAGCCGAGGCTGTCGGCCGTCGTCGCGGTGGACGGCCTCTTCGACGCTGGTGCGGTTTTCGTGGAGCAGCTCCCGTGGGACCGCGAGGAGCTCGTCCGCCGGGCGAACGCGCCGGAGGATCCTGAATTGGACGCCTTTCTAGCCGCCGCGCGGGAACAGAGCCCGACCGTTCGCTGGGCCCTGAGCCACGGCCGCTACGTGATGGGCGGCGCGACCGATCGCGAGTTCCTGGCGAAGTACCTCGAATACCACCTGTACGACGGCGTCGCCGAGCGCATCACGTGTCCGGCGCTGATCTGCGACGCTCCGGAGGACTTGTTCTTCACTGGTCAGCCGCAGCAGTTGTACGACCGGATCAGCGGCCCGAAGAAGATGCTGAACTTCACCGCGGAGGAGGGCGCGGACGCGCACTGCCACGTCGGCGCGATGCGGCTCGCGAGCGGCCGCATCTACGACTGGCTGGACGACGTTCTCTGAACCGAGCTGAACCGGGGTCAGGACTCGAGGGCCAGCGCCGCGCCGAACCCGACCAGCGCGGTGCCGGTCACCCCGTCCAGCGCGCGGCGGACCTTGCGGCGGCTGAGCCACGCGCGGACGCGGTGCACGAAGAACAGGAGGACCAGCAGCCAGATCGTGCCCAGCACGGCGACCGTGTACGCGAGCACCAGCGCGTCCCAGGTCGTCGTGCGCACCGGGTCGAGGAACTGCGGCAGCACCGACAGGTACAGCACCAGCACCTTGGGGTTCGTGATGTTCGACAGGAATCCCTCACGCCACCGCCGGAAACCGCTGGCGCGCTTGCGCTGGGTGTCGGCGACCGCGTCGTAGTTGCCGCGCCAGGCGCCGCGCAGCGCCTGAATGCCGAGGAAGAGGAGGTAAGCCGCGCCGAGCCACTTGAGCGTGAGGAACACCGGCTGCGAGCGGGCAATCACCACGCCGAGCCCGAGGGCCGCGGCAGTGCCCTGCACCGCGTTGCCGGCGAAGATGCCCGCAGTGGCCAGCAAGCCGCCACGCGCCCCGCCGGACAGTGCGTTCTTCAGCATCACCATCGTGTCCGGCCCCGGCGCGAGCACGATGAGGACCACGATCACCAGATAACTGCCGTACCCGCTCCACGTCACGTCTGACCACGGTAGATCCCGGATCGGCCGACGTCTCGCGGATTTCCGTCACACTGGTTCCGGTCTGCCGGGCAACCCGGGCGAACCGGACGGCGTGCACTCTTCGGGATCGAGGAGGGCGCTGTGTATCCACTGGCTGAAGGAGAACAACTGCTCTGGTCCGGGCGGCCGCAGCGCTACGTGCGCCGGTACGCGGACTATCACAATTACGTCGGAGTTGCGGTGGGCTTCGGAACGATCGTCGCGACCGGCATCGTCGGCATCGTGATGTTCGACGTCGATCCCGTCACGTTCAGCTTGTGGCCGAGCTTCTTCGTCCTGGCGATCGCGCTGATCGCCGAACAGAACCGGCAGCGGAGGGTGCTGTTCGGGGTGCTGACCTACCTGGTGACGGACCGCCGGATCGTCTTCGTCGCCGACCGTCCGGGCGGCATCGAGTTCCGCTGGGTGTGGCTTCCCGACCTGGCCACCCCGCGGGTTCGTGACCACGGTGACGGCACCGGCACGGTCGGCTTCGGGGCACCTGTGCGGGTGCGGCTGCGCGCCCAGAAGTTCCAGGCGCGGTCGTTGCTCACGACGATGGTGCCCGAACTGGTCGCGATCGAGGATCCGGAGCATGTCGCCGAGTTGATCGCCCGGAACGCTCCGCGCACCCCGGCCGCTGGGTAGGACGTGCCGGGTCTCCGCGATGCCGGTTAATTCCGGCCGATCGGGCAACCCGGGCGAACGGGACGGCGTGCACTCTTCGGGAGCGAGGAGGGCGCTATGTATCCGCTGGTCGAAGGGGAACAACTGCTCTGGTCCGGGCGGCCGCAGCGCTACCTGCGGCGCTACCGCGACTATCACTACTACCTCACGGTGGGGATCCTGATCTTCTTCACCGCGGGGCTGACCACGATCCTGAGCCTGAATTACTGGGTCATGATCGGCTGGGTCGTCGTGTTCGTCCTGGCCGTCGCAACCGGGCACGAGCGCAACCGCGAGCGTCGCGCCTTCATCGCCGTGACGACCTACCTGGTCACCGACCGCAGGCTGATCTTCGTGTCGGAATCGCCGCCTGGCATCGAGTTCCGCTGGATCCGGCTCGCCGACCTCCGGCCGCCGCGGGTGCGCGACCACGGCGACGGCACCGGGACGATCGACTTTCACCCCACCGCCTCCGAGTGGCTGCGCGACCAGGGCTTCCGCTCCCGGCCCGCCTGGTATCCGATCCTGCCGGAGCTGATGGCCGTCCCGGACGCCGCCCGGGTCGCCGAGTTGATCGCCCGGAACGCTCCGCGCGCCCCGGCCGTTGGCTAACCATGCTGCTGACCTTGCTGGGTCTCTCGCTGCCGGTCGCCACCATCGTGCTGCTGATCGTCGGCGGCTGGGAACTGCGGCGGAAGAAGAAGCCGTCCCGGCTCAAGGCGCGGCTGTCCTCGACATACCTCGACGAGGTCACCGCGTTCCTCTACGGCACCAAGCGCAACGAGCTCGAACACCGCGATTCGGTCGAGATGACCCTCGAGGAGGAAGCGCAGGGAGCGCCGCCGCTGGGTACCGTCGACCTTGACCGCGGGGTAGTGGTCGTCCGGCCCGGCGCGTCACCCGGGCGTGGCCGATTCCACTCCGCCGATTAAGTTACCGGCGGGTACACTCGGGCGGTCGTCTCGGCGAAGAGAGGTGCACCGTGCCGTACCCCACCGACCACGAGCGCGACCGGCCCTGGGTGATGCGCACCTATGCGGGTCATTCGTCCGCCGCCGCGTCGAACGAGCTGTACCGGCGGAACCTCGCCAAGGGGCAGACCGGGCTGTCGGTCGCCTTCGATCTTCCGACGCAGACCGGCTACGACCCGGACCACGTGCTCGCCCGCGGCGAGGTCGGCAAGGTCGGCGTCCCGGTGTCGCACATCGGCGACATGCGGCAGCTGTTCGACGGCATCCCGCTCGCCGAGGCGAACACCTCGATGACCATCAACGCGCCCGCGATGTGGCTGCTCGCGCTGTACGTTTCGGTGGCCCGCGAACAGGCCGAAGCCGAGGGCCGCGACGTCGACGAGGTGCTGGCCAAGCTCACCGGCACCACGCAGAACGACATCATCAAGGAGTACCTGTCCCGCGGCACCTACATTTTCCCGCCCGGGCCGAGTCTCCGGCTGATCACCGACATGATCGCGTGGACCGTGCACCACGTGCCGAAGTGGAACCCGATCAACATCTGCAGCTACCACCTGCAGGAAGCGGGCGCGACGCCGACGCAGGAGGTCGCGTACGCGCTGTGCACCGCGATCGCCGTGCTGGACGCGGTGCGCGACTCCGGCCAGGTCGACCAGGCCGACATGGAGAAGGTCGTCGCGCGGATCTCGTTCTTCGTCAACGCGGGCGTCCGGTTCGTTGAAGAGATGTGCAAGATGCGCGCGTTCACGCAGCTGTGGGACGAGCTGACGCGCGAGCGCTACGGCGTCGAGAACCCGAAAGCACGGCGGTTGCGGTACGGCGTGCAGGTGAACTCGCTCGGGCTGACTGAGGCGCAGCCGGAGAACAACGTCCAGCGGATCGTGCTGGAGATGCTGGCGGTGTCGTTGTCGCGGGGCTCGCGGGCTCGGGCGATTCAGCTGCCTGCTTGGAATGAGGCGCTGGGGTTGCCGCGGCCGTGGGATCAGCAGTGGGCGTTGCGGATGCAGCAGGTGCTCGCGTTCGAGACGGATCTGCTGGAGTACGAGGACATTTTCGACGGGTCGCGGGTTGTTGAGTCCAAAGTGGACGAGATCGTGGCTGGGGCCCGGGAGGAGATCGCCCGGGTACAGGATCTCGGCGGTGCGGTGGCCGCGGTCGAGAGTGGGTATATGAAGTCGCAGCTCGTTTCGTCTCTTGCCGAATATCGGCGAGGGATGGAAAGCGGGGAGCGGGTTCTTGTCGGGGTGAATAAGTTCGAGACGACTGAGCCGTCGCCGTTGCAGGCGGAGGGGGCTCAGGCGATCGAAACTATTGATCCCGCAGTGGAGAAGGCTGCGGTTGCTGCGGTGGAGAAGTGGCGGGAGGAGCGGGATAACACTGCTGTTGCTGCTTCTCTTGCTGCGTTGAAGTCCAGAGCTGCTACCTCGGACAATTTGTTTGAAGCCACTGTGGATTGTGCTCGGGCTGGGGTGACTACTGGGGAGTGGGCTGGAGCTCTGCGGGAGGTGTTCGGGGAGTACCGGGCGCCTACTGGGGTTTCTGCTGCTTCAGCTGTTGGGCAGGGGGATCCGGAGCTAGAGCGGGTCCGTGAACTGGTTCGTCGTACTGAATCCGAGATGGGCGAGCGGCTGCGGATTCTTGTGGGGAAGCCTGGGTTGGATGGGCATTCCAATGGGGCTGAGCAGGTTGCTGTTCGGGCTCGGGATGTGGGGTTTGAGGTTATCTACCAGGGGATTCGGTTGACTCCGGATCAGATTGTCGCGGCTGCTGTGCAGGAAGGGGTGCACGTGGTCGGGCTTTCGGTGTTGTCCGGCTCTCACCTCGAGGTCGTGCCGTTGGTGGTTGACGGGCTGCGGGCTGCTGGGGCTGGGGATATTCCGGTTATCGTGGGTGGGATTATTCCGCCTGATGATGCTGCTTTGTTGACTGAGCGGGGGATTGCTCGGGTGTTTACGCCTAAGGATTATGAGCTGACTGACATTATGGCTGGGATTGTGGAGTTGGTTCGGGAGCGGCACGGGTTGGGTTCTTAAGCGGCTCGTCGCCTGGCGGCGACATTGCGCCTACGGTTGCGTGGGGCACCCCGAAGCTGATTGTGACTGCGGCGCGGGAGTGCTTGTCAAGGCGGGAAAGATGCCTTGACAAGCACTCCCGCGCCGCGTTTTTGGCTTCGTATCGGGGTGCGGGGGTGGGGTGGGTGCCTCGCTGGTTGGGCGTATCGGCTGCGGTTGGCGAGTTTGTCCGTGAAGGGCTCCTTGAGGGAATTAGATTCCTTCAAGGAGCCCTTCACGGACAAATGGCGGGTCGTGAGGGGAACCCTGAGGGACTCTGAGTCCGTGAGGGTTCCCCTCACGGAATGGCGGACAGGATTTCCTTGGTGGATTTCACTGTTGCGAAGCCGCCGCCGTGGAGGTTTGTCGCGGTTGCCCGGGTCAGTTCGTCTGCGGTCAGGGTGGTGCCGTCTGGGCCTTCCAAGGCGAAGGTGAACGTGGCGTCCAGGGCGAAAGTTACGTCGTAGCCTAGGTTTCCGCCCATGCGGGCGGTGGTTTCGCAGCAGAAGTTGGTTTGGATTCCGGCCAGGACGAAGCTGGTGATGCCTCGGGTCTTGAACCAGGCGTCCAGGTCGACGTCGCCCAGGAAGGCGGAGTTCACCTTCTTGCCGAAGACCAGGTCTGGGCGGGCGTTGGCTAGTTCGGGCTTGAAGTCGTTGCCTGGCTGGCCGGGGCGTAGGGGCGAATCGGGTTTGATGGAGTCGTGGTGGACTAGCACGACTGGGTCGCGCCGATCCTGCCAAGACTGCAACAGCGCTTGGATGTTCGCTTCGGCGTCGGGGTGGTTGCGTGGGCCCCAGAACTCGGCGTCGTCGAAGCCTTGTTGGACGTCGATCAGCAGCAGTGCGGTGGTCATGAGCTTGATTGTGGTCGCGAGATCGCGCCGAAGGGGAGTGGCATAAGAGGCGCGATGCGGTACTTTTCTGCCATGCGCACGATCGGGGTGCTGCTCCTGCCGGGCAGCCGGATGTTCGACCTGGCGGTGATCGCGGAGGTGTGGGCTCAGGACCGCACCGACAGTGGGATCGGTCCGTTCACGGTGCGCGTGTGTGCGCCTGGGCGGGGACGGACGCGGGTGTCGCCGTTTGGGGAAGTTGTTGCGACGCATGGTCTTTCCGGGCTGGACGAGTGCGATCTGATTCTTGCGCCGGGACGCGACGATCCGTTGGCCGAGGTGACTGCCGCTGCGCGGGGCGCGCTTCGGCGGGTTCATCGTGGTGGGGCGACGGTCGCCGGGCTTTGTTCTGGGGCGTTCACGCTCGCTGCTGCGGGGCTGCTTGACGGGCGGCCTGCTACTACGCATTGGCGCGATCTCGACGCGCTCGCGATAGCCGCGCCGGCGGCGGAGCTTCGGCGTGACGTGTTGTACACCGAGCAGGACGGCGTGCTTACGTCTGCGGGCGTCGTGGGTGGCCTTGATCTTTGCCTGCATCTGGTTCGTCGTGATCACGGGGCGGATGTTGCTGCGCGGCTTGCTCGCCGTCTGGTCATGCCGCCGGTTCGGGAAGGCGGGCAGCGGCAGTATGCGGAGGCTCCCTTGCCTGCCAATGCTTCGCGGCCGGGGATAGCGTCCACAATGGACTGGGCGATGACTCGGCTTGCCGACGAGATCAGCGTGCCGGATCTGGTGGAGCATGCGGGGATGAGTCCCCGGACTTTTCATCGCGAGTTCGCTGCCGCTACTGGCAGTACGCCTGGGCGATGGTTGCTCGTCCAGCGGGTGCAGCATGCGCAGCGGCTCCTCGAGACCACGGATCTGCCGGTCGCTCGAGTGGCTGAGCGGGCGGGGCTCGGCAGCGCCGCGAACCTGCGACGCCGGTTGCGGGCGGAGGTGGGAGTCGGGCCGGATTCCTATCGGCGCACTTTCCGCATCCCGTCGGTCGGGGTTACGGTCGGGGCATGGGCGAGTACGAGCACATCCTCGTAAAGCGGGACGGCGACACGGTCACCATCACGATGAACCGCGCGGCGCGGCGCAATTCGCTGTCCGCCGAGCATCTCGGCGAGTTGCTCGCCGCGTTCCGTGAGGCGGGCGAGTCCGACGCGACCGGCATCGTGCTGGCGGCGGCGGGGCCGGTGTTCTCCGCTGGACACGACTTCGGCGACGTCGCCGCACGTGACCTCATGGGGGTGCGCGAGCTGCTCACCCTCTGCACGACGCTCATGCGGACGATGGAATCGGTGCCGCAGGTGGTGGTCGCGCGGGTGCACGGACTGGCGACCGCTGCGGGGTGTCAGCTGGTGGCCTCCTGTGATTTGGCGGTCGCGGCGGAGTCTTCGGGGTTCGCGCTGCCGGGCGGCAAGGGTGGTTGGTTCTGCCACACGCCTGCGGTGCCGGTGGCGCGCGCGATCGGGCGGAAACGCCTGATGGAGCTGGCTTTGACCGGCGACGTGGTCGACGCGGCGACGGCGCTGGACTGGGGATTGGTCAACCGCGTCGTTCCGGATGACGCCCTGGACGAGGCGGTCGCGGAACTGCTCGGCCGCGCGACTCGCGGCAGCCGGGCCAGCAAGGCGATGGGGAAGCAGACTCTGTACGCCCAGCTGGACCGCCCGGAAGCCGACGCGTACGCGATCGCCGTGGAGGTGATGGCGTCGGCTTCGCAACTGCCGGGGGCGCGTGAGGGGATGGCGGCGTTCCTGGAGAAGCGCAAGCCCGACTGGACGGATTGATTCCGCGCCCTGGACTCGGTTTCGTGCCGCCCCAATGTGGCATTGGGTGCGTCTGACGCACCGAACGCCACATTGGGTGCGTGGGGTGCACCGAACGCCACATTGGGTGCATCTGACGCACCCAATGTGGCATTGGGGCAGCAGCGGCGTCGGCGGCCCGGTGCCGCGAAGGCGGTCAGCGGCGTTCGTGCAGCAGCAACAACGTGTACGCCGCCACCGACTGCGCGTCCGAGATTTCCCCGGTGGAGATCATCTTCTCCACCTCGGGCCGGCTGAACCACGCCGTCCGCATGTCCTGTTCCTCCAGTTCCCGTTCCGGCGCGCCCTCGGTAAGGCCGGTCGCGAGATAGACATGCCCGCGTTGGCTGGTCAGACCGGGTGCGACGTCGAGCATTCCCAGTTCGGTGAACGCCGACGCCCGCAACCCGGTCTCCTCCCGCAGTTCCCGCTGGGCCAGCTCGGCGGGCGGGGTCTCGGCGAGGTCGGGCGCGGTGCCCTGCGGGAATTCCCACCGCCGCATCCCGAGCGGGTACCGGAACTGCTCGACCAGGTGCATCCGGTCGCCGTCGAGCGGGATGACCAGTGCGTAGGTCGGTTTGTCGACGACGCCGTAGATGCCGTCGCTGCCGTCGGCGCGGCGGATGGCGTCCTCCCGCACCGTCATCCAGTTGTTCCGATACACCTCGCGGGTCGCGACACGCTGAATGGGGTCCACCTCGCCAGTATCACCGAGACTGTCCTACCCTCGGCGGGTGCGTCTCGTGCTCCCCTCTTCCCAGGCCGGTTTCGCCAGCCCGCTCCGTGCGGGGCGGATCCGATGAGGCTCGTCGTCGCCCGGTGCCAGGTCGACTACGTCGGCAGGCTGACCGCGCATCTCCCGATGGCCAACCGCGTCCTGATGGTGAAGGCCGACGGTTCGGTGCTCGTGCACTCCGACGGCGGCTCGTACAAGCCGCTGAACTGGATGTCGCCGCCGTGCTGGCTGATCGAGGACCCGGACGTCTGGACGGTCCAGAACAAGGCGGGCGAGAAACTCGTCATCACGCTCGCCGAGATCATGCACGATTCGAAGCACGAACTCGGCGTGGACCCGGGCCTGCAGAAGGACGGCGTGGAAGCGCACCTGCAGGAACTGCTCGCCGAGCACATCAAAACCCTCGGCGACGGCTACACCCTGGTCCGCCGCGAATACCCGACCGCGATCGGCCCGGTCGACATCATGGCCCGCGACGCCAACGGCGGTTCGGTCGCGGTGGAAATCAAACGCCGCGGCGAAATCGACGGTGTCGAGCAGTTGACCCGATACCTCGAACTCCTTAACCGCGACCCGCTGCTCGCCCCGGTGCAGGGCGTGTTCGCGGCGCAGGTGATCAAGCCGCAGGCGCGCGTCCTCGCCGAGGACCGCGGGATCCGCTGCTTGGTCTTGGATTACGACGCGTTGCGCGGCACGGATTCCGACGAGTTCCGACTGTTCTGACTGCGGTCAGGAAGCGATCGGCTGCTGATACCGCAGGGCCTGGGTCGCGACCCGCGCTCCGAGGTGGTGCGCCGTGGTGAGGTCCGCGGCGTGGACGGCGTCCGGGCCCTGGTCGTTCCACGTTTGCGCGCCCGCGCCGAGGTAGAAGCCGAGCCGGTTGTCGTCGTGTTCGCTGCTGGTGGTGGTGTTCCAGCCGGGCATCAGGCCGAGGCTGACCCAGTGCATGCCGTGCTGCGCGGCGAGCAGTGCGAGGTACTGCAGCGTGTGCAGTTTGTCGCCGCTCATCGATCCGGAGTTGGTGAACCCGGACGCGAGTTTGTCCAGCCAGCGCTGGGTCATCCAGCGCTTCGAGGTCGCCTCGGCGAACGCGTGGAACGCCCCGGACGCCGACCCCATGTAGGTCGGGGTGCCGAAGATGATCGCGTCGGCGGCGTCGAGGGTTTCCCACTTCGCGTCGGTCATTTCGGCTACGTCGACCAGGTCGACGCGAGTCCCGGGCACTGATTCGACACCGTCGCCGACGGCCTTCGCGATCTCGAGCGTGTGCCCGTATCCGGAGTAGTAGGCGATGGCGACGTGCACAGAAGACATGAGCGGATCCTTTCGGTGTTGACGTTGATAACGCTATTACCGTGACAGCGTCAGTGTCAACGTCAACAGGAATCTGTTATCGTCGGCACATGGCAGTGGAGGACCAGCGCGGGCGCATCCTGGGCGAAGCGGTGAAATTGCTGGCCGCGGCCGGACCGTCCGGGCTGTCCACCCGAGCCGTCGCGACGGCGGCCGGAGTGCAAACACCCACGCTGTACCGGCTTTTCGCGGACAAGGACGGGCTGCTCGACGCCGTGGCCACCTTCGGTTTCGAGAGCTACCTCGCGGAAAAACGCGCCTTCGAACCCGCCGACGACCCGATCGACGACCTGCGCCGCGGCTGGGACGTGCACGTCGCGTTCGGGCTGGCCAACCCCGCGATCTACACGCTGATGTACGGAAGCGTCCGGCCGGGCCGGCAACCCGCGGCGGCCGCGGAAAACCGGGCCATCCTGCGCGGCATGCTCGAACGCGCCAACGCGCAAGGCCTGCTCCGGGCCTCGGTCGAGGCGGCCGCGGTGGCCATCGAGGCGTCCACGACCGGCGCGGTTCTGCTCCTGCTGGCGCAGCCGGAAGAAGCGCGGGAGGTCGAGTTGATCCGGCCGTTGCGCGACATCGTGCTCAACGCGTTGACCGAGCAGAAAGCACCTGGCGAGAGTTCTCCGATCGCCGACCGTGCGCAGGCATTGCTCGGGATCGTCACCCCCGCCAAAGACGTCGACCCGGTGACCGACGCGGGCTTCAGCGTCTCCGAAGCCGGTCTGCTGCGCGAATGGCTCGCTCGGCTCAACGAGGCCAGCCGATAACGCCGGACGGGATGCGTCAGATCGTCGAACTCGCTCGGCGCTGAGCAGTCTTCGCCGCGAACCACGCCGTCACCGGTTCCCGGAACAGAGTCGTCACCACCAACCCGGCCAGCACCAAACCCGCCGCTGCCGCCAGGCTGCCGCCCGCCAAACCGCCGATCGTGGACAGCGCTTCGAACGCCAGCAGCGACCATCGGCCCCAGTCGTAGCCGAACAGGATCGCGATCCAGGACACCATCAGGCCCGCGGCGAAGACGTACCACAGGCACATCATCGCGTACAGGAGAGAGAACGGCTCCTCGCCGTCGCTTCGCTGCGTGGCGATCTGCAGTTGGGCGGACGCGGCTAACACGCCGTTCATGAGCACTTGCAGGAACGCGAGCGCGAGCGCGGCGCGGAGCCGTCCGGGCATGGGGATCGTGGGGCCGGTCATCGCGGCGAGTTCCTTTCCGGGGGCGCCGACGGTGCCCGGAGCTTAGGGGCAGTGCGGCGGGAACACTCCTGGATCGGGTGAATCTGTCCCCGTGGTGAGTGGTTGCCCGGCGAAGCGACAGGACTCAACACGGGTGCTTCCGGGCACGCGGAATGCACAGGTCAGCGGCAGGTTGGTGAAAAACCGCGGTGTCGGGGTGCCTGTTCGGAATCCATGCAGTACTGTGCCGGTCTGACAGGAACGATGGTGTTTTCTGTGTGAGAATGTTTGATTCGGAGGTGGCAGGGTGCCGTTCCTCGCCGACGCGAACTTGCGGCTCGACGCGAGTCCGATCGACTACATCGAGTTGGCGTTCTATTTCGTCCTGGTGCTCGGTATCGGCGCTCTCGCCCGAAGGCAGGTGTCGAGCAGTCTCGACTTCCTGCTTTCCGGCCGGTCGCTGCCCGCGTGGGTCACCGGCCTGGCGTTCATTTCCGCGAACCTCGGCGCGGTCGAGGTCATGGGGATGTCCGCCAACGGCGTCCTCTACGGCCTGCCGACGGTCCATTACTTCTGGATCGGCGCCATCCCGGCGATGCTGTTCCTCGGCCTGGTGATGATGCCGTTCTACTACGGCTCCAAGGTCCGCAGCGTGCCCGAGTTCATGCGCCGCCGGTTCGGGCCGACCGCGCACCTCGTCAACGGCATCAGTTTCGCCGCGGCGCAGATCCTCATCGCGGGCGCGAACCTGTTCCTGCTGGCCAGCGTCGTGAACCTGCTGCTGGGCTGGCCGCTGTGGCTGTCGATCGTCATCGCCGCCGCCATCGTGCTCGGGTACACCGCGCTGGGCGGGCTGTCCGCCGCGATCTACAACGAGGTGCTGCAGTTCTTCGTGATCGTCGTGGCGCTGCTGCCGCTCACCATCGTCGGCCTGGTCAAGGTCGGCGGCTGGCAGGGCCTGGTCGACAAGATCACGCACAGCCCCGGCGGCACCGCGCAGCTGCACTCCTGGCCGGGCGACAACCTGACCGGCTTCGGCAACAACTTCCTGTCCGTCCTCGGCATCGTGTTCGGCCTCGGGTTCGTGCTGTCCTTCGGGTACTGGACGACGAACTTCGTCGAGGTCCAGCGTGCGATGGCGTCGAAGAGCATGTCGGCCGCGCGGCGCACGCCGATCATCGGTGCGTTCCCGAAGATGCTGGTGCCCTTCATCGTCATCATCCCGGGCATGATCGCCGGCGTCGTGGTGCCGGAGTACTTGCAGGACAAGGGACTTCTGCTCGCCGACAAACCGGCCACGAGCGGGGTCACCGCGAACAACGCGCTCCTGCTGCTGATGCGCGACCTGCTGCCCAACGGCATCCTCGGCATCGCGATCGCCGGTCTGCTCGCGTCGTTCATGGCGGGCATGGCGGCGAACCTCAGCTCGTTCAACACCGTGTTCACGTACGACATCTGGCAGACGTACTTCAAGAAGGACAAGCCGGACGGCTACTACCTGAACCTGGGCCGCAAGACCACGGTCGTCGCGACGATCCTGGCCATCGGCACCGCGTTCGTCGCGTCGCAGTCCGCGAACATCCTGACCTACCTGCAGGACCTGTTCTCGTTCTTCAACGCGCCGCTGTTCGCCACGTTCATCCTCGGCATGTTCTGGAAGCGGATGACCCCGGCCGCCGGGTGGATCGGCCTGGTGGCCGGTACCGCGTCGGCGGTCACGATCTGGGCACTGTCGCAGGCGGACGTGCTTTCGCTCGCCGGGCAGGGCACCAGCTTCGTGGCCGCGGGCACCGCGTTCGTCGTCGACATCGTGGTCAGCATCGGGGTTTCGCTCGCCACCCAGCCGAAGCCGGACGCGCAGCTCGTCGGCCTGGTCTACTCGCTCACGCCGCGTGATTCGCTGAAGCACGACAACACCGGCGAGAACGCGGGCTGGTACCGCAAGCCGGGGCTGCTGGCCGGCATCGTCCTCGTGATCACCATCGCCCTCAACATCATCTTCTGAGGAGGCCCGCATGACCGAGAAAACCTCGCGGCCGCACAAGGCGGGCGCCTTCGACATCCGGCTGATCATCGCGCTGCTGCTCGGCGTCTACGGCGTGATCCTCACGATCATGGGCGCCGGGTTCACCAGCGACGCCGATCTGACGAAAGCCGCCGGTGTGAACATCAACCTCTGGTCGGGCATCGGCCTGCTGGTGGTGACCGCGTTGTTCGTGCTGTGGGCGGTGCTGCGGCCGCTGGTCGTGCCGCCGTCCGCGGAAACGACGGAAGAGTCACCCGCCGAATAACCGGGTTGTTCCCACGTCCGGCAACCTCGCAGGCTAGGTTGCCGGACGTGGTGCACGATCGCCGGTTCGGCCGGTTCCTGAAGTTGTCCGCCCTGGCAGCCGCGGGCGTGGTCGCGATGTCCGCGTGCGGCGGCCCGAATCTGGGCAAGGAGAACTTCGCGCGCACGACCGTCCCCGCCGCCGGGGACAGCGCCGCGACGTCCGGCCCCATCACCGATCCCGCGGTCGCCCCCGCCGTTCTGCGCGACCTGCTGCCGTGCCAGTTCGTGGACAAGACCGCGATGAGCCCGCTCGGCACGATGCAGGGCGAGGCGACCGCGTCGAGCACGCAGTTCGACTCCTGCGTCGCCAAGGCGAACGACCCGGGCGGCAAGGAAATCCGCGCGAGCGTCGAGGTCGGCGGCATCGTGACGTTCGCTTCGGACAAGACCACCGGTGCGGTCGGCGGGCTGCCGCAGGTCGAGGTGCCCGACCTCGGCGGCGGGACCGGCTGCGTGGTCAGCGCGCTCACGGCGCGGAACCCGTCCTTCGGGGTGTCCTTCCGGATCGACTACACCGGCGGCGACGCCTGCGCCGCCGGTCGCAAACTCGTCGCCACGGCGGTCGAGAAGCTGCACAACAACCCGCAGAAGTACACGCCAGGCCCGGGCACGCTGCTGGCCGTCGACCCGTGCTCGGTGCTCGATCAGACCGCAGTGGACGGTGTTGTGAAGGGCGGGACGCCGCGGGCGTCCGGGCTGCACTCGTGCGACTGGGGCCTCATCCCGAGCGTTCGGGTGACGATGTTCCCCGGCGTCGCGCCGAGCGAGGGCGACGGCTGGCTGAAGGCCGACGTCGGCACGCCGAACCAGGCGTACGCGAAGCAGGGCACCTCCGGGTCGAGCTGCCAGGTCAAATGGCAGCACCGGCAGTGGAAGGAAGACCACGTCGAGGTTGTCCAGCTGGAGTACACGAACCCCGACGCGCAGGCGGACAAGGACGACCCGTGCGGCAAGACCACCGGGCTGGCCAAGCAGCTGGCCGGGAAACTGCCCAAGGCGTGACCAGGGGGCGCTTTGCGGTGGGCCCGGCGACCTCATAGGTTGGGGCAGTCCACGACGCCGAGGTGCCGGAGGTCCGCCATGAAGAAGATCATCAACGATCCGGCGGCCGTTGTCGCCGAATCGCTGAGAGGGCTCGCGGTCGCGCACGCGGACCTGCTGCGCGTGCGGGACGATCCGGCGCTGGTCGTGCGCGCGGACGCGCCGGTGGCGGGCAAGGTCGCGGTGGTCTCCGGCGGCGGGTCCGGGCACGAACCGCTGCACGGCGGGTTCGTCGGACCGGGGATGCTCGACGCCGCGGTGCCCGGTCCGGTGTTCACCTCGCCGACCCCGGACGCGGTGCAGGGCGCGATCGCCGCCACCACCGGGCCGGCCGGTGCGCTGCTGATCGTGAAGAACTACACCGGCGACGTGCTGAACTTCGAAACCGCCGCCGAACTGGCCGCGGCTGAGGACCTGGACGTGCGCAGCGTCGTGATCGACGACGACGTGGCGGTCAAGGACTCCACGTTCACCGCCGGGCGGCGCGGCGTCGGCGGAACTGTGCTGCTGGAGAAGATCACCGGCGCGGCGGCTGAGCGCGGCGATTCGCTGGACGCGGTGGAAGCGTTGGCGCGTAAGGTGATCGGGCAGGTCCGGTCGATCGGGGTGGCGCTGTCCGCGCCGACCGTTCCGCACGCCGGCGAGCCGAGTTTCGACCTCGGCCCGGACGAGATCGAGTTCGGCATCGGCATCCACGGCGAGCCCGGCCGCGAGCGGATCCCGGCCGAACCGGCCGACGCGCTGGTCGCCCGGATGGTCGAGGCGGTGGTGTCCGACCTGCCGTTCTCCTCCGGCGACAAGGTGCTGCTGTTCACCAACTCGATGGGCGGCACGCCGCAATTGGAGCTGTACCTCGCGCACGGCATCGCCGAGCGGCTGCTGGCCGAGCGCGGCATCCTGGTCGAGCGCAGGCTGGTCGGGCCGTACATCACGAGCCTGGAAATGCAGGGCATCAGCCTGACCCTGCTGAAATTGGACGACGAGCTTACGCAGCTGTGGGACGCGCCGGTGCGCACGCCCGCGCTGCGGTGGGGGATCTGATGGCCTGCACTGCCGAAGGGGTCGCGGCCGCGTTGCGGGCCGCCGCCGAAGTGATCGCCGAGCACCGCACCGAACTGGTGGACCTCGACCGCGCGATCGGCGACGCGGACCACGGCGAGAACCTGAGCCGGGGCTTCACCGCGATCGTCTCCGCGCTGGAGACCGCGGTGCCGGAAACGCCCGCCGGGGTGGTGAAACTCGCTGCCACCACACTGATTTCGAAGGTCGGCGGCGCGGCCGGACCGCTTTACGGCACGGCTTTCCTGCGCGCGTCGGCGAAGCTCGGCGACGCGGCTGAGCTCGACGTGCCGCTGCTGCTGGACGCGTTGCGCGCGGCTTTGGAGGGCGTGCAGGCGCGCGGCAAGGCGGTGGGCGGCGACGCGACGATGGTCGACGCGCTGATCCCGGCCATCTCCGCGGCTGAAGGCGCTGCCGACGGCACGATCGCCGACGTGCTCACCGCGGCGGCCGACGGGGCCGACCGCGGTGCGGAGTCCACTGTGGACTTGGTGCCGCGCAAGGGCCGCGCCTCGTACCTCGGGGAACGCGCGGTCGGACACATGGACCCGGGCGCTCGTTCGACGGCGCTGCTGCTGCGCGCGTTCGCGGAGGCGGCCCGGTGACCGTCGGAATCGTTCTTGTGTCGCACAGCGCGAAACTGGCCGAAGGACTGGCCGAACTGGCCGCCCAGATGGCCCCGGACGTCCGGATCGTCCCGGCGGGCGGCCTGCCCGACGGCGGCGGCATCGGCACCGACTACGACGAGGTCGTGGCCGCCACCCAGCGCGCCGATTCCGGCGACGGCGTGGTGTTGCTGTACGACCTCGGCAGCGCGCAGATGACCGCCGAGCTGGCGGTGGAGTCGCTGGCCGACCCATCCGCCGCGGTGGTCGTCGACGCACCGCTGGTGGAAGGCGCGGTGGCGGCGGCCGTCGCGGCGCAGGGCGGCGCGAACGCCAAGGCGGTGGGCGAGGCCGCGGCGAGTGCCGGCGTCGCGCCCGACCTGGCTTTTACTGAGGCTTCGGCGACCGGCGAGGAAGGCGTGGTGGAGAAGGAATTCACGCTGACCAACGACGTCGGCCTGCACGCGCGTCCAGCCGCGGTCGTGGTGCGCAGTCTCGCCGAATTCGAGGCGGAGGTGTCGGTCCGGCTGGGCGAGCAGGAAGCGGACGCGCACAGCGTGCTGGCGCTGATGTCGCTCGGTGCGCGGCAGGGCGACCGGATCGTGGTGCGGGCCCGCGGACTGCAGGCGAGCGAGGCGGTCGCGAAGGTGGCCGAGCTGGTGGAGGCGAACTTCGGGGAGTGACCTGCGGGTTTCCGACCGGGTGACTTCGGCTGGACTGACTCGATTCCGATGTGCTTTCGAGGGTCTCGCGTGGCACAGTGAGCGGCAATTACCAGCGGGTAACCTCTGGAGGCCTTGTGGCACGGGAAATCTCGACGGTCGGTGTGGTCGGTCTTGGCACGATGGGCGCGGGCATCGCGGAGGTGCTTGCCCGTAGCGGGCTCGACGTGGTCGCGGTGGAATTGGACGAGGCGGCCGTCGAACGCGGCCTCGGCCACCTGCGGCATTCGACCGAACGGGCGCTCGCGGGCGGGAAGCTCGACGAGGCGGGCCGGGAGGCGCTGCTGGGCCGGATCCGCGCCACCACCTCGCTCGCCGATCTGTCCGAAGTGGACCTGGTGATCGAGGCGATCCCGGAGAACCTCGCGGCGAAGGCCGAGGTGTTCACCCAGTTGGACCAGGTCACGCGGCCGGACGTGGTGTTCGCGTCCAACACGTCGTCGCTGTCCATCACCGAGATCGGCGTGCACACCGCGCGGCCGGGCAAGGTCGTCGGGATGCACTTCTTCAACCCGGCTCCGGTGTTGAAGCTGGTCGAGGTCGTGCGCACGGTGGTGACGGAGCCGGACGTGGTGTCCGACGTCGTGGAATTCGCGCAGCGGCTGGGCAAATCGCCGGTGGTGATGGGCGACCGGGCCGGGTTCATCGCGAACGCGCTGCTGTTCGGCTATCTCAACCACGCGGTGCGGATGTACGAGCAGCGCTACGCCACCCGCGAAGATCTTGACGCGGCAATGCGATTCGGCTGCGGCTACCCGATGGGCCCGCTCGCACTGCTCGACTTGATCGGGCTGGACACCGCGTACGAAATCCTCGACACGATGTACCACCAATCCCGCAACCGGCTGCACGCTCCCGCGCCGCTGCTGAAGCAGATGATCACCGCGGGTCAGCTGGGCCGCAAGAGCGGGCACGGTTTTTACGCCTACGACGCGCCGGATTCGCCGGTGGTGGTGGATTCGATCGCTTCGTCCGAAGTGGACTCTTCGACGGCTCGCGAAGTGCGTTCCGTCGGCGTGATCGGCACCGGGACGATGGCCACCGGCATCGCGGAAGTGTTCGCCAAGCGCGGGTTTGACGTCGTGCTGCGGGCACGGAGCACGGAGAAGGCGCAAGCGTCGGTGGCGAAGGTGAAGAAGTCGCTCGACAAGGCCGTGGTGAAGGGCAAACTGTCCGAAGAGGACGCTTCCGCCGCGCTCGCCCGGATCCGTCCGGTGACGGAGTTCGAGGAACTGGCCGAGGTCGACCTGGTGGTCGAGGCCGTCGCCGAGGAGCTTTCCGTTAAGCAGGCGGTGTTTTCGGCTTTGGACGAGGTCGTCCGGCCGGGCGCGGTGCTCGCGACCACGACGTCCTCGCTGCCGGTCATCGAATGCGCGGCGGCGACCTCGCGGCCCGGCGACGTGGTCGGCCTGCACTTCTTCAACCCGGCGCCGGTGATGAAACTGGTGGAAGTGGTGTCGACGATCGCGACTGCCCCGGACGTCACCGCCACCGCGACGGCAGTGTGCGCGGCGGTCGGCAAACACCCGGTGCAGTGCGGCGACCGGGCTGGATTCATTGTGAACGCATTGCTTTTCCCGTATCTCAACGACGCGGTGAAAATGCTGGAGGCGCATTACGCGTCGGCGGACGACATCGACACCGCGATGAAGGTCGGCTGCGGGTTGCCGATGGGCCCGTTCGAATTGCTGGACGTGGTCGGGCTGGACGTGTCGCTGGCGATCGAGCGGACGCTGTTCAACGAGTTCCGCGAAGAAGGTTTCGCTCCGGCGCCGTTGCTGGAGCACCTGGTGACGGCCGGACGATTGGGCCGCAAGACCGGCAAGGGCTTCAAGGACTACTGACGTTTGTACGTGTAGAGAATGAAGCCGTCGTGGAATGTGCCCACCCGGTCGTAAAGCGCGCGGGCCGGGGCGTCCTCGAGCGTATTCCAGTAGAGCGACGGGAAACCGTGCTCCTCGGCGTCGCGGGCGACCCATTCGATCAACGCCGTCGCGACTCCCTTGCGCCGGACGGTCTCGGACACGAACAGGTCGGCGAGATAGCACTTTCCGGAGTACCAGATGCTGGCGTGGAACAGGTAGTGCGCGATGCCGACCATCGCGCTGTCCAGCTTGGCGGCGACCCCGCGGATCCGGTCGTCGTCGAGCAGGCGGCGCCAGGTCCGGTCGTAACTTTCGTCGGTGCGCTCGACGTCGAAGTAGGTGTCTTTGCCGCGGGCGAGAGTTTCCCAGTCGTCGCGGTCGGATTCGGTCAGGAAGCTGATCTGCACCCGTCCATCTTGCGCTGCCGCGCGTAATCAGTGCAGTGGCAAGCTTTCGAGGGTGAACACCGGGCTGGCCGGCGGGTCGCCGCGCAGGTACCCGTTCATCTGCGAGTTGCTCACCAGCAGCCGATCCCCGCTCACGGCGACGCCGGTGGTGGTGTCGGCCCCCGGGTAGGTGCGTTCGCCGACGACGGTGGCCTGGGTGTAATCGCGGGACAGCCGCACAGTGGTGATCTCGTTGTTCACGGAGCGTGCGATGTCCAGGGTGTTCCCTCGCAGCACCATGCCGTCGGCACTGGGCAGAGGCGGCGCGGTGATCTTGCGGATTTCGCCGGTCGCGAGGGTGAGCCGGTAGAGCGCGCCGCTGTACCAGTAGCCGATGATCAGCGACTTTCCGTCGGGGGTGGCGACGATGCCGTTGCCGTTGGACTGGCCGGCCACGTAGTCCGGCAGGCGATAGGCCGCTTGCAGGGTTCGGTGGGCACCGGTGACCGGGCCGTGCACCTCGGCGGCCGGGATCCGGTAGAGCACGGGGCGGAACGAGTCGGTGACGTAGACGTCGCCGTTGGATGCGATGGCTTCGTCGTTCACGAGGGTCTTCTCCCCCGAGTCGGGGACGCTGTAGCTGGCAACGAGTTCCCCGGTGCTGGTGTAGGTGAACAAGCGTCCGGTGAAGGCGCCGGCGACCACCAGGCGATTGCCGCTGATCTTGATCCCGGCGACCTCGGTGCGGCCGTCGCGACCGGCGGGCAGGAAGGGATCGAGCGTCTTCGACCCGAGGCGCCCGCAGTAGACGGTCCCGTCGGCGATGCTGCCGGTGTAGACGTAGCGGTTGTCGGTCGCGATGCTTTCGGGATAGGCGTTGGCGCCGTTGATGATGATCGTGGCGAGGCCGCCCCCACGGGTTGCGGCCGTGGCGGGAAACGCGAAGGCGGTCATGGCGGTGGATATCGCGGTGAGAGCGAGCAGCGCGGTGCGGGGGGACATCGTGTGAGCACCTTTCCGGTGGTGGCAAGGACTTCCCGCCGCGGGCCTCCCGCGGCGTTGCGGTCCACGATGGCCCGGCCGCTTCCCAAGGGGAAGTAGCCACTTTTTGGTAAGGTAGCCACCCATGGGAAAGCAGTGAGGTGAGCGCTGTGGCAACCGCCAAGGCCGTGACCGGGACGACATCCTCGTGGGATCCGTATGTGCGCGGATGCCCGTCCCGCGACCTGCTCGACCGGATCGGCGACAAGTGGTCGATCCTCGTGCTCGGCGAACTCGGCAAACAAGGGCCGTGCCGGTTCACCCAGCTGCGCAACCGGTTGTCGGGAGTGAGCGAGAAGATGCTCACCCAGACGCTGCGCGCCCTCGAACGCGACGGCATAGTCCGGCGAACGGTGTATCCGACCGTGCCGGTGCGCGTGGAGTACGCGCTGACTCCGCTGGGCGAGTCGCTGCGGGCGCCTCTGAAGGCGCTCACGGAATGGTCGGTGCTGCACCTGAGCGAGGTCCTCGATGCCCGCGAGGAGTACGACAACCGCGCTTCGCCGTCCGGCTGAGCAGTCCGAAGGCTCCGCGGCTACGTCCGACGCGCGTAATTCGAATACCCGCGCCTGTGCAGCTCATCGGTTGCGCTGGCGGATGCGCGCGCCTTGGGCGGGTTCACCGTCCGGCGGCAGCAGCGGGCCGCCTTGCCACTGCTGGAACACGAGGTTCGTGTGCACGCGGGCGACCTCGTCGCGGGAGGTGAGCTCGTCCAGCACCAGCCGTTGCAACTCCGCGGCCGAGGTAGTGGCGACGTGCGCGAGGAAGTCGTCCGGCCCGGTCAGGTGGTAGACCGCGCGGATTTCCGGCAGTGCCAACAGGTGTTCCACGAACTGCTCCACCAGCGGCCGTCGATGCGGCCGGACCTGCACGAACAGGAACGCCTCCAGCGGACGCCCCACTTTCGCCGCGTCGACTTTGGCGTGCTGGCCGGTGATCACGCCGGTCTCCCGGAGCCGGGCCACCCGGTCCAGGCAGGTCGACGGCGCGAGCCCGACCGCGGCCGCGAGCTCCTTGTTCGACGTCCGGGCATCGTTCTGCAGCACCCGCAGAATCTCAAGATCAACCGGACTGAGTTCGACAGTCTCGCTCACCGCTGAATCTTATCCGAGATTGTTGCTTTGCTGCCGTTGCTTGTCCGAACGTGACTGCCATGACTTCCGCCCTGCGCACCCGAGCCGTCCACGCCGGTCGCGACGATCTCGCCGACCTCGGCCTGCACGCCGCCCCGCTCGACTTCTCCACGACCTACCCCGCGCGCGACAGCGCCGAGGAGGCCCGCCGGATCGACGAGTTCGCCGCGGGCGGGAACGTCACCGGCATCTACGGCCGGATCGGCAACCCGACCGTCGAACGGTTCGAGCAGGCGCTCGCGGAACTCGAAGGCTTCGACCACGCCGTGGCTTTCGCCAGCGGCATGGCGGCGGTATCGGCGTGCCTGCTTTCCGCGGTGTCGCAAGGAAAACGCCACATCGTCGGCGTCCGCCCGCTGTACGGCTGCACTGATCACTTGCTGACCACCGGCCTCCTGGGCACCGAGGTCACCTGGACCGCCCCCGAAGATGTCGCCGAGGCATTGCGCCCCGACACCGGCCTGGTTTTCGTTGAAACGCCCGCGAACCCGACCTTGAGCGAACTGGACATCGCCACCCTGACTGAGGCGTGCGGCGACGTCCCGGTCCTGGTCGACAACACCTTCGCGACGCCCGTCCTGCAACGCCCCGGCCGCCTGGGCGCCCGCATGGTGCTGCACAGCGCGACGAAGTTCTTGGGCGGCCACGGCGACGTCATGGGCGGCATCGTGGCCTGCGACGCGGAGGAAGCCGCGCGCCTGCGTTCCCTGCGCTTCGCCACCGGTGGCGTGCTGCACCCGCTCGCCGGATACCTGTTGCTGCGAGGCCTGTCGACGCTCCCGCTGCGCGTCAAGGCCGCTTCGGAGACCGCCGCCGACCTGGCCTCGCGGCTAGCCTCGCACCCGTCGGTGAGCGCCGTGCACTACCCGAAACTGGGCGGCCCGCTGGTGGCCTTCGAGGTGACTGGCGACCCGCACGCGGTGATCGGCGCTGTCCGGCTGATCACGCCCGCGGTAAGCCTGGGCAGCGTCGACACGCTGATCCAGCACCCGGCTTCCCTGACGCACCGAATCGTCGCCGAGGACGACCGTACCGGCTCCGGCATCACACACGGCTTGCTGCGGCTTTCGGCCGGGCTGGAGGATGTCGAGGACTTGTGGCTTGATCTGGATCAGGCTCTTAAGGGTTGTTGATCAGTCGCCGTCGCGGCGTCCGCCGTCGGTTTTGACGGCGGGTGCCGCGGCCGGACTCGGTACCGATCAGCTGCAGCAACCGCCTCCGCAGCACCCTCCGCCAGCCGGGGCCGGTGCGGACGCCGAGCCCGTGAGCGCGACGGTCGTGAGCAGCTTGACCGTGTCCGTGTGCCCCTCGGGGCAGGGGGCAGGCGCGCTCGACTCGGCCATCGGGCGCTGGAGTTCGAACGTCTCGGTGCAGTCGCGGCAACGATAGGCGTAGGTGGGCATGCCGTGATTATCGCTGGCGGGCCGCGTTGGTGGGAAGCTGTCCGGGTGGATGTGCCCCAGTACGCGGATGTTCCGCACCTAGGCCAGGTCGTTCCCGCCCTGCTCGGCGCGCTGGGCGTGCCGGGCGAAGACGGCGGCCTGGCGTTGCCCGAAGCCCGCAGCGCCTGCGTGCTCCTCATCGACGGTCTTGGCTGGGAACTGCTCGCCCAGCACGCCGCGGACGCCCCCGTCCTCACTGAATTGGCCAGCAGCCCCCTGCGAGTCGGCTTCCCGTCGACTACCGCCGCCGGCGTCGCCGCGATCGGCACCGGTTTGGCGTCCGGCGAGCACGGCATGGTCGGCTACACCTTCGAGGTCCCAGGCGCGGGTGTCATGAACGCCCTGCGCTGGCGCTCCCACGAAGACGGCAGCGACCTGCGAGGCACCCTGCCGCCCCGCGAAGTCCAACCCCTGCCGACGACCTTCGAACGCGCCGCTGCCGCCGGGATCGAAGCCGCAGTGGTGTCCTCGGCGCATTTCGCCAACACGGCCCTGACTCAAGCGACCCAGAGCGGTGCCCGATACGCCGGTGTCCACGCACTGGGCGACTTGGCCGCGCGGACCTTGGACGTGCTGTCTTCCCGGTCGTTTTGCTATGCCTACCACAGTGAATTGGACCTGCTTGGCCACCTCTACGGCCCCGGCTCGACCGCGTGGCGCATGCAACTCCGCCACGTCGACCGCTTGGTGGAGTCCATTGTGGACGGACTGCCCGCCGGTGCGGTGCTGGCGGTGGTGGCGGACCACGGAATGGTGACCGTCGAGGAGAAACTGAACCTGGAGGACACCCCGGAACTGCTGGCGGGCGTCCGCACTTTCGGCGGCGAAGTCCGCGCGCGGCACGTCTACACGGAACCCGGCGCGACGGCGGATGTCGTGGCCGCGTGGCGTTCGGTGCTGGGTTCGCGGGCTTGGGTCCTGCCGCGCGAAGAGGCAATCGCGGCAGGCTGGTTCGGTGCCGCGGTGAGCGACCGGGTACGCCCGCGCATCGGCGACGTCGTCGCGGCGGCGACCGGAACGTTCGGGATGGTGCGCGAACTGGCCGAGGCGGTGGAGTCGAACCTGGTGGGCCAACATGGCTCGCTGACGTCGGCGGAGCAGCTGGTTCCGCTGGCGATCGCGCGCGGCTGATTTCGCTCGGCGGCTTGGCTTGGCGTGCGGCCGTGCGGGTGATCGCGGAGTTGACGCGCGTGACGGCCAGTGCGGTCACCGGGCGGTCCGGACGCGCCGCTCACCAGGAACTATGTGATCCGGACGCGCCGCTCACCAGGAACTGTTCATTCGGGACCGCGCAGGTCCCACCTGGTGAGCCGCCCCGCCGACCCCCGGTTACCGTGGCTGCGTGCCCAGACGCAATCGACCTGGCCGAGGCCGTCCCGCTTCCGGCGAGCGGCCGGACGCCGGTGCGGTCAGCGGCTGGGCCCGCAGCGAATCCGGTCCCGACGGGGACTGGCTGGTGCGCACCGTTCCCGGCTCGCAAGCCGCCAAGACCTACCGCTGCCCCGGCTGCGACCACGAGATCCGACCCGGTGTCCCGCACCTGGTCGTCTGGCCCGCGGACGAGACCGGCGGCGTCGCGGATCGTCGGCATTGGCATCGCCCCTGCTGGGAGGCTCGGGCCCGGCGTCGGCCGAACCGGCGTTGGTGAGGAGAAGCCGTTACCGCGAACGAGCTTCCTTCCGCCGCGCCCGGCACCGCCGGACCGCATCGCGGTTGACTCGGGCGGCCGAACGCCCATCACCGCCGAACGCCCGTTGCGGCCAAGCGTCGGTAACGGCCGAACGCTCGTCACCGCGGGGACCCGTCGTCTCCGGACATCCGCGCGACCGCTGAGATCCCGCTACCACCGAACCTCGATGCGGCCGCACGCCTGTTACCGCGGAAGTCCCGTCACGGCCGAACGCCCAGCATCGCCGAATGCCCGCTGTGGCCAAGCGTCCGTAACGGTCGAAGACTCGTCACCGCGGAGACCTGTCGTCTCCGGACATCCGCGCGACCGCTGAGATCCCGCTACCACCGAACCTCGATGCGGCCGCACGCCTGTTACCGCGGAAGTCCCGTCACGGTCGAACGCTAGTCCCGCCGAACCCCTTCACCTCCCGAAACCCCATCACCGTCGAAAATGTCGTGAGATCGCCCCGTCGTACTCCTCCTCCACGTACTCCGTGAACCCCAGCTTCTCCACCACCCGCAACGACGGCGTATTGGTCACCGCCACACTGATCAGCACCGGAATCGCCGGGATCTCCCGTTCCGCCCACTCCACCGACGCCCGCGCCGCCTCCGCCGCGTAACCCTTCCCCCACGCCGACGGCCGGAAGCGGTACGCCAGGTTCAGCACCTTCTCGCCCCGGAACTCCCGGTTGCGCACTCCGGCCATGCCGATCACGTCCGACCCGTCGGCGGATTCCGGCCTGCCCCGCTCCCGGACCGCCAGGTATCCGTAGCCGAACTCCGCCCAGTGCTCGAGCCAGCTGTCGAACATCACCAGGGTGGTCGCGGTGTCCGGCGGACGCGGGTTGTACCGGTTCGTCTCCGGGTCGCTCTGGATCTCCACCACTGCCTGCCGATCGGTCTCCACGAAGTGCCGCAGCACCAGCCTTTCCGTCACGATCTCTGTCACGCCCCCGACCATAACTACGGGGTACGACAAAAACCGAAGCAATAAAGACGACAATCTCCGCCATGACCGAACTGCCGTTGGTGCTCCTGCACGCCTTCCCGCTCGACGCCCGCATGTGGGACCCGGTCCGCGCGCCGCTCGCGGAACGCTTCCGGGTCATCACGCCCGACCAGCGCGGGCTCGGCCGAAGCCCGTTGCCGGAGAGCGAGGCCGAACCGGATCTCGCCGACGCGGCCCGGGATGTCGTCGCGCTGCTCGACAAGCTCGAACTCGACCAGGTGGTTCTCGGCGGCTGTTCGATGGGCGGCTACCTCGCGCTGGCCGTCCTGCGGCTGGCTCCCGAGCGCGTCGGGGGACTGGTCCTCATCGACACCAAAGCCACCGCGGACACTCCCGAAGCCGCGCAGACCAGGCTCGACGTCGCGAACCGAGCGGAGGCCGAGGGCGTCAAAGACTGGCTGGCCGACGCGAACCTGCCAAACCTTCTCGCCGACACCGCGTCCGCCGACCTCCTCGCGCGCGTGCGCGAGTTGATCGACGCGCAGCCGCCGTCCGGAGTCGCCTGGGCCGCGCGGGCGATGCGCAACCGGCCCGATTCTGTTGACCTGCTGCGCGAAACCGACGTACCGGCGCTCGTCATCGTGGGGGAGCGCGACGCGATCACGCCGCTCGACGCCGCCAACACCATGGTCGAAGCGCTGCCTGACGCGACTCTCGCGGTCCTGCCCGGCGTCGGGCACCTGACGCCGCTGGAGGACCCAGCTGGCGTGGTCGAAGCGATCCTCGGCTGGGTCAGCTGAAGTACTCAACCGCTGCGGCGCGCGCTTCGGCGAGGCGGTGTGGGAAACGCTGTGCGATCAAGAAGCGCCACGCCACCGCGAAGAGCGAGCGAAGCTGCGTACACGTCGCGAGAACGGCTTCGTCCGCTTCGCCCGGGTACGCGGCGAGGTACTCCGGCCCGCCTTGCCGAGCGAGGATCGCCAGGTCCCATTCGAGTGGTCCGCGCCAGGTGTCCTCGAAGTCGAGCCAGCACGGGCCCTCGGCGGTCTCGATGAGGTTGCCGGGGTGCGCGTCGCCGTGCAGGGCCTGGACCTGGCCGGACGGAAGCAGCTCCGCGAGTCGTTCGGTCTCCGCGCGGATCCGGTCGGCGAAGCCGTCCAGCAGCGAACCGTTGCGGGTGACGGTGTCCAGCAGCTCGTCGACCGGGCCGCGGGAGGGCAGTTCGCCCGGGTAATCGCGCAAGGCGGCGTGGACCCGGGCGAGCGATCCGGCGGTCCCGTCCGGCCCGTGCCGATGGTCCGGATCGTGCGGGGTCCAGTGCCAGAGCGTGACCGGCAGACCCTCGGCGAAATGCGGTCCGGCCGGGGGATCCGCGGCCGGTGAGACGACGCGCACACCACGTTCGGTGAGGTAGGCCGAAAGGGCGACGTCCCGCTCGAGCCAGGCGGTCGCGTCCGGCCGCAGCAGCCGGGTGGTGGCCGGGACTCTCGCCACGACCGGACCCATCCTCACCAGCACGTTCGAGCGCTCGTGCAGCACCTCGGCGGCATCGGCCGGGAGGCCGAACCGGCGGCCGACTACGAGCGCGGAAGAGACCGCCGCGGCGCGGTACGGGTCGGTCATGCGGTGATCTAACCAGCCGGTGCGAGCGACTGTCGGTACCGAGGGCTACGATCCCCTTGACCGCCCGGAATCAGGTCCGCCTGAGCCCGAGCGCCCCGAAGTTGACCACCACAAGGTTGCAGTGTTGGAGGCAGGAGTGACGGCCGTAGCCCCCAAGCCGATCGCGACGCGCCCGTATCCCGCGCGCGAGACGGCAAAGGGTTCGTACCTGCTGCGGTTGTTCCGCACGACGGACCACAAGCAGATCGGGATCATGTATCTCGTCGCGTCTTTCGCCTTCTTCATGGTCGGCGGCGCGATGGCGATGCTCATGCGCACGGAGCTGGCCCAGCCGGGTCAGCAGTTCCTGTCGCAGGAGCAGTACAACCAGCTGTTCACCATGCACGGCACGGTGATGCTGCTGCTGTACGCGACGCCGAGCCTGTTCGGATTCGCGAACTTCATCCTGCCGCTGCAGATCGGTTCGCCGGACGTGGCGTTCCCGCGGCTGAACGCGTTTTCGTTCTGGCTGTTCCTCTTCGGCAGCCTGATCGTGCTGTCCGGCTTCCTCACCCCGGGCGGCGCCGCCGACTTCGGCTGGTTCGCCTACACGCCGTTGTCCGACGCGATCCATTCGCCAGGCGTGGGAGCCGACCTGTGGATCGCCGGTCTAGCGGTCTCCGGTCTAGGCACGATTCTCGGCGGCGTCAACATGATCACCACGGTGGTCTGCCTGCGCGCGCCCGGCATGACGATGTACCGGATGCCGATCTTCACCTGGAACATCCTGGTCACGAGCATCCTGATCCTGCTCGCCTTCCCGATCCTCACCGCGGCGCTGTTCGGCCTGCTGGCGGACCGGCACCTCGGAGCCCACGTCTTCGACCCGGCCAACGGCGGGGTGATCCTGTGGCAGCACCTGTTCTGGTTCTTCGGCCATCCAGAGGTCTATATCGTCGCGCTGCCGTTCTTCGGGATCGTGTCGGAGATTTTCCCGGTCTTCAGCCGCAAGCCGGTGTTCGGCTACAAGGGCCTGGTCTTCGCGACGCTGGCGATCGCGGCGCTGTCGGTGGCGGTGTGGGCGCACCACATGTACGCGACCGGCGCGGTCCTGCTGCCGTTCTTCTCCTTCATGACGTTCCTCATCGCGGTCCCGACCGGCGTGAAGTTCTTCAACTGGATCGGCACGATGTGGAAGGGCCAGCTGTCCTTCGAGACGCCGATGATCTTCTCGATGGGCTTCATCGTCACGTTCCTCTTCGGCGGTCTGACCGGCATCATGCTGGCCGCTCCGGCGATCGACTTCCACGTGTCGGACAGCTACTTCGTGGTGGCGCACTTCCACTACGTCCTCTACGGCACGATCGTGTTCGCGACCTTCGCCGGGATCTATTTCTGGTTCCCGAAGATCACCGGCCGGATGATGGACGAGAAGCTCGGGAAGTGGCACTTCTGGACCACGTTCATCGGCTTCCACACCACGTTCCTGGTGCAGCACTGGCTGGGCGCGGAAGGCATGCCGCGGCGTTACGCGGACTACCTGGCCAGCGACGGGTTCACCACGCTGAACACGATCTCCACGATCGGCGCGTACATCCTCGGGGCGTCCACGCTGCCGTTCATCTGGAACGTGTTCAAGAGCTACCGGTACGGCGAAATCGTCACGGTCGACGACCCGTGGGGCTACGGCAACTCGCTCGAGTGGGCCACGTCCTGCCCGCCGCCGCGGCACAACTTCACCGAACTGCCCCGGATCCGCTCCGAGCGGCCCGCGTTCGAGCTGCACTACCCGCACATGGTCGAACGCCTGCACGCGGAAGGCGAGATCGGCTTCTTCGGCAAGGCCAAGCACGTCGCGGCCCCGTCGCAGAAGCTCGTGGACGCCACCATGCCGGGCGACCACAGCAAGGACAACGCGAGCGAGCAGTAACGGCGCTCAGAACAGCTGCACGGCGCGTGCCCGGTCGAGGATTCTCTCGGCCGGGCACGCGCCGTTTTCGTGCCGGAGAGGGGCTGCCCGAGGCGTGCGGGCGGGGGCCTCGTGAGTGTTCGTGCCGGTTAGAACCGGCTTAGCCACGACACCTACCCGGGGCGACGTGACCGCTGCGGGCCTGCCCTCTGCTGGGGCGTCGTGAGTGCATGCCTGGCCTCGTGCGTGGCCGACGCGCCGCCCATACTCGCTGTTCGCTGCGCCGCCCCGCCACCTCGCGCTGCGCCGCCCGCCCCACCCCGCGCCGCTGGGCCTCACACCCTGGGACGGCCCGCCCGCTCCGCGGCCTCCGCCAAGACCGCCATCCGCAGCCGCGGTGCATCAGTCCTCGGCTCCGACCCGCACGGCAGCGCACGCCTTAACCTGGTCCACCGCTCCTCTCGTCGCCCGTTAGTGGTGCCCGAGGTGTGAAGCGCGGCACGGGGGCGTTCTGCCCGCCGCCGCTGGAGGCCAGACTGTGCGTGCCGACTCGCCGTGGCCTAAGCGTCGGTGCCGAGACGAACGAGGGATACCGAACCAGTGAGCCAGACTCCCGTCCTCATCACCACGACCGGTCCGGACAAGCCCGGGGTCTCGTCCGTGCTGTTCGCCGTGCTCACGCGGCACGACGTGGACGTGCTCGACATCGAGCAGGTGGTCATCCGCGGGCAGCTCGTGCTCGGCGTGCTCGCCGGCGTCTACCGCGACCCGGAAGGGCTCCAGGAGTCCGTCGAGCAGGCGATGGCGACCGTCGGCATGGAGGTCGAGGTCCGGATCGGCGACGCGATCGGTGCGGATCCGTTCGCGCTCGGGCGGCGCGATTCGTCGCACGTGCTCGTCCTGCTCGGGCGTCCGGTGACCGCGCGGGCGTTCTCCGAGATCGCGCGGCGGCTGGCGGGCATCGGGACGAACATCGACTCGATTCGCAGCGTCGCCGACTATCCGGTCACCGGGCTCGAGCTGTACGTCTCGGTGCGCGAGGACAGCGAAGAGGCCGACGCCGAGCTCCGGTCCATGCTGGCCGACGCGGCGTCCGAGGCCAACGTTGACGTCGCCGTCGAGCGCGCGGGCATCACACGCCGGGCGAAGCGGCTGGTGGTTTTCGACGTCGATTCCACGCTCGTGCAGGGCGAGGTCATCGAGATGCTCGGCGCGTACGCCGGGGTCGAGGAGCAGGTCCGCGAGATCACCGAGGCCGCGATGCGCGGCGAGCTGAACTTCGCGGAGTCGCTGGAACGGCGCGTCTCGCTGCTGGCCGGGCTGCCCGCCAGTGTGATGGACGAGGTCGCGGAGAAGCTCGAGCTGACCCCGGGGGCCCGCACGACCGTCCGCACCTTGAAGCGCATGGGGTTCCGCTGCGGCGTCGTGTCCGGCGGGTTTACCCAGGTCATCGACCATCTCGTGGACGACCTCGGCCTCGACTTCGCGGCGGCCAACGAGCTGGAGGTCGTCGACGGCAAGCTCACCGGCCGCGTGGTCGGCGACATCGTGGACCGCGCCGGCAAGGCGACCGCGCTGCGCCGGTTCGCCGGTGAGTACGGGATTCCGCTCGGCGCCTGTGTCGCGGTCGGCGACGGGGCCAACGACATCGACATGCTCGCCGCGGCCGGCATGGGCGTCGCGTTCAACGCCAAGCCCGCGCTGCGCGAGGTCGCCGACACCGCGCTCTCGCACCCGTACCTCGACGCGGTGCTGTTCGTCCTCGGCGTCACGCGCGCCGAGGTCGAGGCGGCGGACGCGGCCGACGGACTCGAATTGGCCCGCCCGTGAACCCTCTGCTCGAACCGCTGCGCAGCCGCTACGCCTCGTGGCTCGGCCTCCCCGCCGAGGACACCGCGGACACCTCCTACGAGGACCCGGACGAGGTCCGCGCGATGCCGATCATCCTGCGGATCGAACGCGCCGAACCGCCCGGCCGGACGGCGCTGCTCGAAGCGGCGGCCGCGGCGGCGCTGGCGGTGTGCCTGGACGAACGCGTCGAGCCCGGCGGCGAATGGGCCGAGCCGGTGCAGGCGTGGCTCGACAACCGGATCCGCAAGGTCGCGCGCCGGGCTCGCGGCGCGCACTGGCTAGCGGTGCTGGACCAGCCGGGAATCACCATCGAGGTCGACGGCGCGGAAGCGCGGGCGCTCGTGCCCGGGCTCGTGAAGGAGGCCCCGAAAGAGGTCTCGCGGCTGCAGATCTCCGGCAGCGAACTGCCCGCCGACACCCCCGGCCCGGCACCGGCCGACGTCCCGTTGCTGATGTTGAACCCGGACGTCCCGATGACCGTCGGCAAGGCGTCCGCGCAGGTCGGGCACGCCACGATGATCCTCGCGTCGCTGCTGCCGGACGACGAATTGGCGAGGTGGGCGGCGAAGGACTACCGAGTCGCGGTCCGAACGCCCAGCCCGGCGCGGTGGAAAGAGCTGTGCCCGGTCGAGGACCCGGAGGCGGGTTGGCGTGACAATCGCGTGATCGCTGTCCGGGATGCGGGATTCACCGAGGTCGACCCCGGCACGATCACCGTGCTGGCGCAGCAGCCCGGAACATCGGCGTGACCCGCGCGGTTGCGCCAATGCAGTGATCCGACGGGTGGAAAGGCGTCTCCGATGACCTTGGAAGTACAGCGCGAAGGCACGCACAGCTTCGTCGGCCGCAACGAGCGCGGTGCGGAGGTGCGGTTGGGCCGGGCTGGCGCGGAGGGTGCCTTCTCCCCGGCGGAACTGCTGCAGATCGCGGCGGCGGGCTGCTCCGCGGTGACGGCTGAGCAGCTGATCACGCGGCGCGTGGGCGAGGACTCGAAGTTCAGCGTCGCGGTGACGGCCGATCGGCGAGAGGGAGCGTCGGAACTGGACGCGGTGCACGTCGCGTTCGACGTCGACGTGTCGGGCCTGGACGAAGCCCAGCGGGAAGCGCTGGCGGGCGCGGTGGACCGGGCGATCGAGCGGCTGTGCACGGTGAGCCGGACGCTCAAGAAGGCCATTCCGGTGACGGAGACCTTTCCGACCGCTTGAGCGCGCGACCCGGCCGTTTCGCGTGAAGGGCCAGCCACCGATTTCGTCCGCCGTCTTGGCGGGTCCACAGTGGACGATAACCGCGCCTACCGCTCGTCGGTCGCGAGCATGCTGTGCAGCCATTCGAGGATGCGTTCTTCGATGTGCTGCAACGCGGTTTGGGCGGCGGCCGCGTCGCGGGCGAGGCAGGCGGTGGTGAAGGCCTCGAACTCGCGGCCGAATTCGATTCCGCTGTCGGCGACGGAGTGGCGGGCGTAGCGGAGGTACCGCTGCTGGCGCTGCCGCCATGCCATCGCCTCTTTGTAGAGATGGGTCCGGCCGGCTCGGCGGTAGACCAGATCCCTTAGCTGGAAAGAGGATTCGACCAGGACTTCCTCGTCCGCGGCCCGGACGGCGTCCTCGCGCACGCGCGACAGCCGGGTGATCTCCTCGGCGTCCTCGTCGGTGAGTTTCGGGACGCCGGTCGCGATCAAGCGCCGTTCCAGCGCCCCGCAGACGGCCATCACGACCTCGCCGTCCTCCTCGGTCAGCGGGGCGACCCGGCTGCCGAGCCGGGGGTGCGAGACGACGAGTCCCTCCGCCTCCAGACGACGCAGCGCCTGGCGTGCGGGGGTGAGGCTGACCCCGGCGCGATCGGCGATCGCGGCCATCCTCAGCCGCGTTCCCGGCTTCAGCCGGAGCTGCACGATGTCGTCGCGGAGAGCGTTGACCACCGCTTCCTCGACCGATTGGACTTCGATCCGGGTCGTGTCGGGGGAGTCTTGCGCGGCACGCGTCATGTGACCTACCGTATCGCAGGTAACTTTTGATCAAAAATCAAAAGTGCGGTCGGAGTACCGCACTGATCGCCGGAGTGTGACCATGCCGCATGTCCTTGTCACCCATCGTGAGCAAGTGGCTCATCTGAGCCTCAACCGTCCCGAGCGGCTCAACGTGCTCGACCCGGCGGTCTACGCGGAGCTGTTCGCCGCGCTCGACGCCGCGTACGCCGACCCCGAGATCCGGGCGATCGTCATCGCCGGGGCTGGCGAGCACTTCTGCGCCGGGTTCGACCTGGCCGCCTCTGACGACATGGCGGTGCGGGAGCCGGTGTGGTCCCAGTGGTCCGGAATGGCGGGACAGCGCACGGCCATGGCGACGATCGGGAATTCGCCGAAGCCGATCATCGCGGCAGTGCAGGGTTATTGCCTCGGCGGCGGCTTCGAGCTGGCGAACTATTGCGACTTCATCGTCGCCGCGGACGACGCGGTCTTCGGCGAGCCGGAGGTGCGCTTCTCCCTCGTGGCGCATCCGCGGCTGATGTACTTCGTGCCGCTGCGCAAGGCGAAGGAGATCCAGCTGCTCGGCGAGCCGTTCAGTGCCGCCGACGCCGAACGTCTTGGCCTGGTCAACGAAGTCGTGCCTGCCGCGGAACTTGGCGACCGGGCGCTGGCGTTCGCCCGGCGCTTGTGCCGCGTTCCGGCCGAGACCTTCCAGCACACCAAAACGATCATGGGACGGGTGCTGGAGATGCAGGGGCTGGGGGTCGCCGAGAGCATGTTCGCCAGCGACTTCGTGGTCAGCAAATTGACCGACACCGCCGACCGCGCCCGGTTCCGCGAGATTCGCGAGTCCGACGGATTGCGTGCGGCGCTCGCCTGGGCGCGCACCAAGGACACGCCCGCGGAGCAGCCGAGCGTGGCCTCGTGAGCGTCGGAGTGGACAACACGCAGTGGGCGGCCTTCAGCGCGCCTCGCCGGATCGCGGTGGTGGGGGCGTCGCCCCGGCCCGGCCCGATGAACTTCGCCCAGCGCCTGACCCGCAACAACACCCATCTCGGGTTTGCCGGGACGACCTATTTCGTCAATCCCCGGCACGAGTCGGTCTTCGGCCAGCCCTGCTATCCCGATCTCCAGGCGCTGCCCGAGCCGGTGGACGTCTGCCTGATCAACACCCCCGCTCAGCGGGTGCTGGGCGCGGTGAGCGCCGGGGTCGCCACCGGAGTCCGCTCGTTCGTCGTGCATTCCGGCGGGTTCGGCGAGACCGGTGCCGAAGGCCTTCGCCTGCAAGCAGAACTGCACGCGCAATGCGGCGAAGCGGGTGCCGCGCTGATCGGGCCGAACTGCCTCGGGATGTACCACTCGCGCGGGCCGGTCGCGCTCTACGGCGCCGACATCCCGCCCGGAATCCGTCGGGGAGGGCTGGCGGTGCTGTCCGGGAGCGGCTCGGTCTCGGTCAGCATGCTGCAGCTCGGCCAAGCCGTCGGCCTGCACAGCTTGGTCTCGACCGGCAACGAGGCCGTCACCACTGCCGAGGACATCCTCGAGCACCTCGTCGAGGACCCAGCCGTCACCGTCATCGCGATGTTCGTCGAAGCCCTGCGCCAGCCCGACAAGTTCCGCACGCTCGCGCGCCGCGCCAACGCACTCGGCAAACCCATCGTCGCTCTCAAAGCAGGGACCTCGGAGAAGGGCGCCGCCGCGGCTGGGAGCCACACCGGAGCGATGGTCGGTGCCGGAGCCGCCTATCGAGCCTTGTTCGACGAGCTCAACGTCATGGCGGTCGACGACTTCGAAGAATTGAGGGAGACCGTTCGGGCGCTTGCCGTCCTGAGCCAGCGGAGCCCGACCGGTCCAGGCGTGGCGGTCGCCGGGATGTCGGGCGGCAAGCTGTCCGTCGTCGTCGACCTCGCCGAGCGCCTCGACATGCCGATCGCTTCCCTCTCCCCGCGAACCGTGCACCAGCTCGACACCGCGCTGGCGCTGCCCGCCGAAACCCACGCGCAGAACCCCGTCGACGTCGGTGCCGGGTTCCGTTCCGGAAAGCCCGCCACCGAAAATCTCGCCGACTGTGTGCGAGTACTGGCTTCGGACCCAGCCGTCGGACTCGTGCTGGTCCAGCAAAGCCTCAGCGGCACCGGCCTTGCCAACGAGCTGGAACGCGGCTGGGCACAGGCGGTCGTCGACGCTGCCGCGGATATCGCGGAACCGGTGGTCATCGCCTCCGAATTTCCTGTTCCGCCCACGCCCGAGGAACTGGAAGTGGATTCCGTCCCAGTGCTCAGCGGCCTGCGGCCCGCCCTGTGCGCGGTGCGCGCCTACACCCGGTGGCATCGCCGGGCGGGGCACGCGTGGACTCCGCCGGAGACCTTCCGCCCCGCAACGTCCCCGGAAACGATTCTCGACCGGCTCCGCGACCGGCACGGCCTGCTCACCCCCGAGGAGACCGGCCAGCTCCTCGTTGCCTACGGCGTGCCCGTCGTGCCCACCTGGCACATCTCCGCGGAGACCGATCTCGACACCCTCGATATCGAGTTTCCCGTTGTAGCCAAGGTGGTTTCGCCTGACATCGCGCACAAAAGCGATGCTGGCGGAGTCGTCCTCGGCATCGAGTCCCTCGCCGAACTGCGGACGGCTTACCGCCAAATCCACGACAACATCCGGCACGCCCGACCGGACGCCCGCGTCACCGGCATTCTCGTCGCGCCCCACCTTGAGCGGGGCATCGAATTGTTCATGGGAAGCCGCGTGGAACCCGGACTCGGCGCCACCGTCGCCGTCGGGCTCGGCGGCACGCTCGTCGAACTGCTGGGCCGCCCCAGCGTCGTCGCCGCGCCCCTGGACCAGGCCACCGCCCACGAGGCGCTCACCCGGATGACCGGCGCGAAGATCCTGCACGCCTTCCGCGGCGGGCCCGCCGCCGACGTCGACAGCCTCGCCACGACCCTCTGCCGGCTGGGCCAGCTCACCAGCGACCTGGCCGATCGCCTCGTCGACGTCGACCTCAATCCGATCATCGTCACCCACAGCCACCGCGGCGGACTCGTCGCGGATGCCAGAATCGTCCTCGACTAGGAGGCCCCGATGTCTTCAACGGCGCACGACATCGACACCAGCCGATCCCGGGTCATCACCGCGATCGCGATCGGCAACTTCGTGGAGTGGTTCGAATTCGGCCTCTACGGCTACTTCGCGGTGAGCATCTCGACGACGTTCTTCTCCGGGAAATCCGCCGGGACAGCGCTCATCTCGACCTTCATGCTGTTCGGGATCGCGTTTGTCAGCCGTCCGGTCGGAGCGATCCTGTTCGGCCGCTACGGCGACCGTGTCGGCCGCCGGGCCGCCTTGTCGATCTCCATCATCGGCATGTCGATCGCGACTTTCCTGCTCGGCGTGCTCCCCGGCGACCAGACCGTCGGCCTGCTCGCCCCGGTGCTGCTGCTCCTGACGCGCCTGGCCCAAGGCTTCTTCGCCGGTGCGGAAATGGGCGGAGCGGTCACCGCGCTGGCCGAGTACGCCCCGCCTGGTCGCCGAGGCTTCTACTCCGGCTGGAACGGCTTCACGCAGCTCATGGCCCAGGTGTTCGCCGCGCTCATCGGGACCCTGCTCACCAGCGTGCTCACCCCGGCCGCGCTCAACGGCTGGGGCTGGCGGATCCCGTTCCTCCTCGCCCTGCCGCTGGGGCTGCTCGGTCTGTACCTGCGCACGAAATTGGCGGAATCGCCGGAATTCGCGGCTGCCGCGCATGCGCGCGAGACCACGCGCAGCCCTCTTAGCGACGTGCTGCGCCTGCATTGGCGGGCGTTGCTGAAGGTGTGCGGCCTGACCATCGGGCTCACCACGACCACCTACATGCTGGTCGGTTTCTTCCCGTCGTATCTGGTCAAAACCGTTGGGCTGACGTCCCGGCAGATGTTCGCCGCGATGCTGATCGGCTTGACCGTGGCGGCTGTCCTGGTCCCGGTCTGGGCTCGGCTGTCCGACACCTACGGCCGCAAGCCTTTCCTGGTCGGCGGGACACTCGCGGTCGTCTTGCTGACCATCCCGTTGTTCTACCTCGCGAGCAGCGGCGGCTTCGGCTCGGCGTTGACCGCCTCGGTGGCCGTCGCTGTTGTCCTGTCGCCGCTGCTGGCCGTACAAGGCATCGCTGCCGCCGAACTGTTCCCGACCGCGGTCCGGTTCACCGGTGTGTCGATCGGGATCAGCGTCGTCATTTCGCTGATGGGTGGTTCGACGCCGCTGGTGCTCGAGGCTCTCGTCCAAGCGACCGGCAGTTCCGTTGTTCCGGCCGTGTACATCACTGCCGCTGGGCTGCTTTCGCTGGTCGCCGCGCTGTTGCTGAAGGGCAAGCGGGGTGCGGCTGCTGCGGAGGTTCAGCCTGGGACTGCTACGACGACTGCGCCGACGTCTCCGTGAAAGATCGCTGGCGTGTGGTCGAACTCAGACTCGACCACACGCCAGCGGAAAACCTGGCCGTCGTTCAGCTTTGCCACACCACATACGCCTGGTCGGCGTCCGTGGTCATCGCCTCGATGAACTTCTCGTTGTCGAAACCGGGCAAGGTCTGCAGGCGTTCGATGAGGGCGTCCGCGGCCGGGTCGCCGCTTGGGACCGCCGTGCCTTTGCCGTCGTTGCCGACCAGCATGAAGAAGACGTCTTCGTTCCAGGGGCCGTCGGGGATGACTCTCACCATGACGGAGCTCAGTTCTGACCACGTCACAGCTTCTTCGCTGCCATCGGCGAGCCGGCGCCGCACCCCGGTGTCGTCAACACTGACGGTCCGGGATTGTGCGCTGGACGAATCCTGGGTCAACGGTGCTCCCTGTCGTGTTCGTTCCACTCACCGTACCCGCCTGGCCCGTGCGCTCGGTCAGGCGGGCGCGGCCGCGTCGAGTCGCTTCAGTGCGTCCCGTGCGACCTGCGGATCTGTTGTCGGCCAGAACGGCGGCAGCGACGCGCGCAGGAAACCGCCGTAGCGCGCGGTGGCCAGCCGGGAGTCCAGCACGGCCACCACGCCGCGGTCGGTGACCGAGCGGTGCAGCCGTCCGGTGCCCTGCGCCAGCAGAAGCGCGGCGTGCGTGGCGGCGACGGTGAGGAATCCGTTGCCGCCCCGGGCTTCCACCGCGCGTTGGCGTGCGGACGACACCGGATCGTCCGGGCGGGGGAACGGGATCCGGTCCACCACCACGAGCTGCAGCGACGGCCCCGGCACGTCCACGCCCTGCCACAGCGTCAGCGTGCCGAACAGGCAGGTCCGCGCGTCTTCGGAGAACTGCCGCACCAGCAACGGCGTGGCGTCGTCGCCCTGGCAGAGGATCGGGTGGTCGAGCCGTTCCCGCATCGCCTCCGCGGCCTGTTTCGCGGCGCGCATCGAGGAGAACAGGCCCAGCGTACGGCCGCCCGCGGCTTCGACCAGTGCGGCCAGTTCGTCCATTGTGGACTCGGCGAGCCCGTCGCGGCCCGGCGGCGGCAGGTGCTTGGCGAGGTACAGGATGCCGTTGCGGCGGTGGTCAAACGGCGAACCGACGTCCAGCCCGGTCCACTTCGGGCCGTTGTCCTCGTCGGACGGCGCTTCCTTGTCGGTGGCCGTGCCGGGCGACTTCACTACGCGCGCGCCGCTCGGCGGGAGACCCCATTGCCGTGCCATGGTGTCGAATTCGCCGCCGAGGGTGAGCGTCGCCGAGGTCAGCACGGTGGTGTGCTGGTTGAACACGCGCTCCCGCAACAAGCCCGCGACGCCGAGCGGCGCGACCTTCAACGCCGGGGGGCGCGGATTCGCGGAGTACTTGTCGCCAGTCAGCCAGACGACGTCGCGTTGGTGCGCCAGATCCTCGTCGTACGCGTCGAGCAGCCGCACCGCGGTGTCGTGCACTTCTTCCAGCAGCGACCGGGCCAGCTTGCGCGCGGTGGCCTCGCCGACGTCTTCCTTGCGATCCGAACCCAGCGCGGTGAGGCATTCCTTCGCCGCGTCGCGCACCGCCGGGATCGCGCCCTGCAACGGCTTCGGCAGCGCGTCGAGCCTTCCGGACGGGATGTCGTCGAGGATCAGCGCGAGCCCGTCCGACGACTCCAGCAGCCGGTCCGCGATTCCCGCGTCCATCAGCTTTCCGCAGCGGCGCGCGGCGGCCGAGACCATGGCGCTGGTGAGTTCGCCGGTCGCGACCGACGTGACCCGGTCGACCAGGTCGTGCGCCTCGTCGATGATCACCAGGTCGTGGTCCGGCAGCACCTGGTAGCCCTGCAGCGCGTCGATGGCCAGCAGCGCGTGGTTGGTGACGACGACGTCGGCGCGGCCCGCCTCGGCTCGCGCCCGTTCGGCGAAGCAATCGGTGCCGACCGGGCACTTCGCGGCGCCGAGGCATTCCCTCGCGGTGACGGAAACCTGCCGCCACGCCTGGTCGGACACGCCGGGCACCAGCTCGTCGCGGTCGCCGGTTTCGGTGTCCGACGTCCACTCGTGCAGCCGGGTGACTTCCTTGCCGAGCCGGGACACCGCGAACGGGTCGAACAGCTGCGCGTCCTCGGGCTCGTCGGACGGACCGGTGTCGAGCCGGTGCAGGCACAGATAGTTGCGGCGGCCCTTGAGGATCGCGAAGGTCGGTTCGCGTCCGAGCGGCTTCTTGAGCGCCTTGGCGAGGCGCGGGAGATCACGGTCGACCAGCTGGCGCTGCAACGCGATGGTGGCCGTGGAGACGACGACGGTGGTGTCTTTCTCCACCGCGTGCCGGATCGCGGGCACCAGGTACGCCAGCGATTTGCCGGTGCCCGTTCCCGCTTGCACGGCGAGGTGTTCGCCGGTGCGGATGGCGTGGCCGACGGCATCGGCCATCTTCACCTGGCCGGGGCGTTCAGCGCCGCCGACAGACTCCACCGCGTGGGTGAGGAGTTCGAGGACGCCGGGGAAATCGGTTCGGGCGGGCACAGCGAGACACGATAGCCGCCAGGTCCGACAGGATCTTCGATCCGGCGCGAACGGACCCCTCGCGCCGGACCGAAGCTCCCGGGATTACGGCTCAGTCTTCCTTGCGGAACCGCGAAACCGCGGCCCACGCGAGCGGCAGCACACCCGCCGCGACCACGGTCTTCAGCACGTCGCCCACGAGAAACGGCGTGACGCCCTTGTCGAAAGCGGTGGCGAGATCGAATCCGGTGGCGGCCATCAGCCACGGCACGCCGAACGCGTAGATCACGACGTTGCCGAGCACCATGGTCCCCGCCGTGCGCAGCGGAGTGCGGTCGCCGCCGCGGCGGGCGAGCGCGCCCACGAGCGCACCGGCGAACACGAAGCCGACGATGTACCCGGCCGAGGCTCCGGACAGCCCGGAGGTCCCGCCCTGGAACCACGGCAGACCGGCCGCGCCGACGAGCAAGTACAGCAGCATCGAGGCGGCACCGCGGCGCATGCCGAGCGTCGCGCCGACGAGCAGCGCGGCGAAGGTCTGGCCGGTCATCGGCACCGGCGTGCCCGGAAGCGGGATGACCAGCTGCGCGGCGGCGCCGGTGAGCACGGCTCCGCCGGCGACCAGCGCCAGGTCGCGCACCAGGGTGCCGGGCACGAGGTCGGCCAGCACCTGACGGCGGGCCGGGAGAGACAGTGACGACACGGGACCTCCAACCACGGAAAACGGACGTCCGGGCAGGTTATCGTCGAGTGACCGGACGGAACGAGACAAGTTGCGTTCCTCACCACCCCTGTCTTGCGCCACACGTACGGGTGAGCTGCCCCGGTCGACGTTTGGGACCCCTGCCGCGCTGCCGATGTCGAAGCACGGGCGAAGGGAGACAGGTCGAATGCGCGGACGGATCCTGCTGGTCACCGGGGTTCTGCTGGCTGCGGCGCCGGCGGTGGCACATGCCGATCCGCCGGTCACGTCCACCGGCTGGGGTTCCGCGGGCAGCCTCGACGTGCTGGTGGACCACGAGCACGTGGTCACCGGAGAATTAGCGCGCTGCGACGCCGACGGACCGGCGTCCGCGCGCACTCCCGGCGGCGCGGCGGGCGAGGTCGCGGTGTTCGGGTTCGGCGGCACCAGCTGCGAGCGGAAGGGCGCGGTCGCGCAGGTGAAGGCCGGCGGGCAGCGGTTCGAGTCCGACCTGCTGACCCGGTACGGCGGGCCTGAGCTGAAAGTCCGCACGTACTCGGTCGGCTGCGCCACCACGACGGATTCGGGCAGCACCGGGTCGATGTCGATCGGCGAGGTCTCCGGGTTCACCATTCCGTCGTCGATCCCGGCGAACTACCGGATCACGATCCCCGGCGGCGCGGCGGGCACGGCGCTGGCCACGATCACGCTGAACGAGACCGTGACGCCGACGCCCGCCGACGGCAGCCTGGTCACGCACGCGGTGCACGTGAAGCTGTTCCCGCAGGGCGGTCCGGCGAGCGGGGACATCTACCTCGGCACCGCGGCGTGCAACCCGTACGGCAAGGGCGGCGCACCAGCCTCGTGAGCGGCAATGCCGAATCCCCGCCCCCCGCCTGACCATATTTCGCGTCCGTGAGGGGAACCCTGAGGGACTCAGAGTCCCTCAGGGTTCCCCTCACGGACCGCAAACTCCGCTTTCGCCACCGTCACGGCCCGGGCAGGCCGTGGCACCGCGGCAGGCAATCCGTACGGCAAGGGCGACGCGCCCAAGCCGTAACCGGTCAGGCTGGCGGCAAAGCGGGCGTGCCGACGTAGCGCACGCCCGCCTCGTCGAAGTCCTTCAGCGTCGCGTCCACCGTCGGCTGCGAACCGCCGACGGTCAGGTCCAGCAGCACCTGCACGTTGAACCCGGCCTGAGCGGCGTCGAGCGCGGTGGCGCGCACGCAGAAGTCGGTCGCGATGCCGACGACCTCGACGTCGGTCACCTCGTGCGCGCGCAGCCATTCCTCGAGCGTCTTGCCGTCGCCGGACTTGCCCTCGAAACCGGAGTACGCGGCGGTGTACTCGCCCTTCGAGAACACCGCTTCGACCGGCACCACGTCCAGCGCCGAGTGGAACGACGCGCCCGCCGTGCCCGCGACGCAGTGCCGCGGCCAGCTGGTGTTGAAGTCGGGCGTGTCGCTGAAGTGGTCGCCCGGATCGATGTGGTGGTCGCGGGTGGCGACGATGTGGGTGTAGCCGCCGTCGGCCATCCGCCGCGAGATGGCCGCCGCGGCAGCCGCCCCGCCCGGCAGGCCGAGCGAGCCTCCCTCGCAGAAGTCGTTCTGCACATCCACCACGATCAGTGCGGTTCCCATGGTCGGCTCCCTACAGAAAAATCGTCGGTATCGCGGGCTCGCCGTGCGAGAGCTTGAGGCCCTCCCACGGCAGGCTCACCTGCGCGCGCCGCAGGCGGGCACGCGCGTCGTCCAGCGTGGGCAGATCATCCACCGGCGCGCCCTCTCGCACCAGGGGTATCTGCAGGTCGAGATCGTTCTCGCCGGGCTCCGGGCGTCCGCTGGCGGCGGTCCAGACCACTTCCTCGACCGCCGTCCCGGTGCTGCGGTGCCGGCGCAGCGCGTGCTTCCGCCCGCCCCGGGATTCCTTGTGCGCACTGCGTTTCGCGACCGGGCGGCCGTCGACCTCGACCAGCTTGTACACCATCCCGGCGGTCGGCGCGCCGGATCCGGTGACCACCGAGGTGCCCACGCCGTACGCGTCGACCGGTTCCGCGCGCAGCGCCGCGATCGCGTGCTCGTCGAGGTCTCCGGACACCACGATCCGGGTGTCTTTCGCACCGAGCGAGTCGAGCTGGTCGCGGGCCTTGCGGGCGAGCGGGCCGACGTCGCCGGAATCGATCCGGATCGCGCCCAGCTCCGCACCTGCGACGCGCACGGCCGCTTCGATGCCCGCGGTGATGTCGTAGGTGTCCACCAGAAGTGTGGTGTCCGCGCCCATCTTGCTGACCTGTGCGCGGAACGCCGCTTCCTCGCTGTCGTGCAGCAGCATGAAGGCGTGCGCGACGGTGCCGCGCGTCGGAATCCCGTAGCGGCGGCCCGCTTCGAGGTTCGACGTGGTGGCGAATCCGGCCAGGTAGGAGGCGCGCGCGGCGGCGACGGCGGCGTACTCGTGCGTGCGCCGTCCGCCCATCTCGATGATCGGCCTGCCGTGCGCCGCGCCGGACATCCGCGCCGCCGCGGACGCGATCGCGCTGTCGTGGTTGAGGATCGACAGCACCACCGTCTCCAGCACCACGGCCTCGGCGAAACTGCCGGTCACGGTGAGGATCGGCGAACCGGGGAAGTACAGATCGCCTTCGCGGTAGCCGTCGATGTCGCCGCGGAACTCGTAGTCCGCCAGCCACGCCAGCGTTTCCGGGTCGACGACCGCGGTCTGCTCCAGCATGGTCAGTTCGGCGTCGGTGAAGCGGAAGTCGGCGATCGCGTCGAGCACGCGCGCGGTGCCCGCGACGACGCCGTAGCGGCGCCCGTCGGGAAGCCGCCGCGCGAAGACTTCGAACACGCACGGCCGGTCGGCCGTCCCGTCCGCGAGCGCGCTCGCCAGCATGGTCAGCTCGTAGTGGTCGGTGAGCAGCGCCGTGCTGGCGCTGGTGACCGGCTCGGGGGAACCCATGGGAGCAGCCTATTCACTCACATGGACGGACCTGGCGCGGCGTACCGGGATGGCCCCGTGACACCATGGTGTGCATGTCCACGCCTGTCGCATCCGAACAGACGCAGGTCGATCCACTCGGGGCCGAGCTGGCCGAATCCGACCAGCCCTGGCGGACGATCGTCTGGAACGACCCGGTGAACCTGATGTCGTACGTGACGTACGTCCTCCAGAAGCTGTTCGGCTACAGCCGGGACCACGCCACGAAGCTGATGCTCGACGTGCACAACAAGGGCAGGGCGATCGTGTCGTCCGGTTCGAAGGAGAAGGTGGAGACCGACGTGGCGAAGCTGCACGCGGCGGGCCTGTGGGCGACCATGGAACAGCCCTCGTGAAGGCCTGGCGGCGCAAGGGGGACGCCATCCTCGCCGGGTTCGAACAGCAGGAAGCCGCCGTGCTGCGCGGGCTCGTCGGGCAGCTCGAGGACATGCTCACCGCCCGGGCCGAGGAGGCCCCGCAGGACGAACTCGCCGAGCTGACCGGGATCCGCACCGGCCCCGCCGAATCGCCGGACGACCCGGTGCTGTCGCGGCTGCTGCCGGACTTCCACCGGCTCGACCCGGACAACCCGAGCCGCGAGGACCTCGATTCGGCGGCGGCGATGCGGTCGCTGCACGAGCCGGAGCTGCTGGAGAAGAAGGTCGGCGTCGCGAAGATCGTGCTCGACACGCTCCCGCGCGACGGCGGTTCGGTGAAGCTGACCTTCGAGCAGGCCGACGCCTGGCTCGGCGCGCTGAACGACGTCCGGCTGGCGCTGGGCACGGCGCTCGACGTCACCGAGGACATGCCGGACGAGCTGCCCGACGACGACCCCCGCGCGCCCCATCTCGGCGTCTACCATTGGCTGACATGGGTGCAGGAGACGCTGATCCAGGCGCTGACCGGCTGACCGGCGGGAAAATCACCGATGTTCCGGGCGTGCTCGTAGGCCAGCACGAGAGGCTCGACGACGGCTGGGCAACCGGAACCACTGTCGTGCTCGTGCCGGACGGCGCGACCGGCGCGGTCGATCAGCGCGGCGGCGCTCCCGGAACCCGCGAAACCAACCTGCTGGAGCCGGAAAACCTGGTGCAGCAGGTGAACGCGGTCTGTCTCTCCGGCGGAAGCGCGTACGGCCTCGCGGCGGCGGACGGCGTGATGCGGTGGCTGTCCGAGCGGAACCACGGGTTTCCCGTTGGCGCGCAGCCGTATGAGGTGGTGCCGATCGTGCCCGCGGCGGTGCTGTTCGACCTGCCGCGCAGCGAGTGGGGCAATCGGCCGGACGCCGATTTCGGTTACGCCGCTTGCGAAGCCGCCGGGGAAGCCGTCGCGATGGGCACCGTGGGCGCGGGCTCCGGTGCGGTGGTCGGCTCGCTCAAGGGCGGCATCGGGACGGCGAGCGAGGTCGTCGGCGAGGTGACTGTCGGCGCGATCGTCGCGGTGAACGCGGCGGGCCAGGCCGTGGATTTCGCGACTGGGCGGGCCTTCGCCGGGGATCACGAGGTGGACGGCGAGTTCGGCGTCCGCTGGCCGGATCGGCCGGGCGAGGCGCCGGGGCAGCGGACGGACCTGAACACCACGATCGGTGTGGTGGCTTGCGATGCGGCGTTGACGAAGGCCGAGGCACGCCGGTTGACGGTCGCCGCGCAGGACGGGCTGGCGCGCGCGGTGCGTCCGGCGCATTCGATGTTCGACGGCGACACCGTTTTCGCGCTGGCGACGGGCGCGCGGGAGCTGCCGGGGGAGCCCGGGTCGTTCGCGGTGGCCGCGCGAGCGGGCGCGTTGGACGCGTTGTGCGCGGCGTCGGCACGGGTGTTCGCGCGGGCGATGGTGCACGGGCTGCTGTCGGCGACCTCCGCGGCCGGGATCCCGGCGTATCGGGACGTGTGGCCGGAAGCGCTGGGCTGAGGTCAGAACGGGTCCCGCGGGAGGGCGTCGTCGTCACGTTCGAGGTCGGCGGCGCGCACGGTGGCCACGTACTCCTCGTCGATCTCCAGCACCAGGCCGCCGAACGACACGGTCGGCCCGAGCGACGGATGCACGTCCACCGGGCCCAGTTCGGTCGAGCGCGGCAGCTGTTCCCACACGGAAACCGGCTTCCACCGGCGGAAAGTGCTGCAAGCGAGCACTGTCACGTGCCGATCGGTGACCACGATGACGAAGTTCCGGTGCGCGGCCATCATCGACACCATCAGCGATGTGGCGGGGAACACGTACTGGACGACGTCCCCTTCGGCCAGCAGGCCACGGCAGCGTTGGCGGACCTTCGAGGACACCGGCATCCCGTTATTGTGCCCTGACCTGCGGATGAGCGGTAGCTCTCACAGTGTGGACTCGTTCGGTCCACGAACTAAGATGTCCGTGTGCTCCGGATCCGCCGTGAACTCGTCGACGAGATCGTCGCCCACGCCCGCCGTGACCACCCCGACGAAGCGTGCGGGGTGGTGGCCGGTCCTGCCGGCTCGGACCGCCCCGAGCGGTTCATCCCGATGCTGAACGCGGCCCGCTCGCCGACGTTCTACGAGTTCGACTCGGGCGACCTGCTCAAGCTCTACCGCGAGATGGACGCGAACGACGAGGTCCCGGTGGTCATCTACCACTCGCACACGGCGACCGAGGCCTATCCGTCGCGCACCGACGCGAACATCGCCGCCGAACCCGACGCGCACTACGTGCTCGTCTCGACAAGAGAGCCCGATTCGCACGAGTTCCGCTCGTACCGGATCGTGGACGCCGAGATCACCGAGGAGCCGGTCGAGATCCTCGACTGAACTCGCGGAATAAAGCGCGGCGTCCGATGCGTCAGCGTGTAGGAACCCACCGGAGGTAAGAACCATGGCCGTCACCGTGTCCATCCCGACCATCCTGCGCACCCACACCGGCGGCGAGAAGTCCGTCGAGGCGGCGGGCAAGACCGTCCTCGAGATCATCGACGACGTCGAGTCGCGGCACGCCGGGCTGAAGGCGCGCCTGGTCAAGGAGGAGAAGCTGCACCGCTTCATCAACGTCTACGTCAACGACGAGGACGTGCGCTTCTCCGGCGGGCTCGCCGCCGAGGTCAAGGACGGCGACACCCTCACCATCCTGCCCGCCGTCGCGGGCGGCGCGCGCTGAGTCGATGACTCGCTACGAGTCCCTCCTCGACGCCCTCGGCGGCACCCCGCTGGTCGGCCTGCCCCGGCTTTCGCCGACCGACGAGGTGCGGCTGTGGGCGAAGCTCGAGGACCGCAACCCGACCGGCTCGATCAAGGACCGGCCCGCGCTGGCCATGATCGAGGCGGCGGAGCGGGACGGCATCCTGCGGCGCGGGTCCACGATCCTCGAACCGACCTCGGGCAACACCGGGATTTCGCTGGCCATGGCCGCGAAGCTCAAGGGCTACGGCCTGGTGTGCGTGATGCCGGAGAACACGTCCACCGAACGCAAGCAGCTGCTGCAGGCGTACGGCGCGCGGATCGTGTTCTCCCCGGCCGCGGGCGGTTCGAACGAGGCGGTGCGGCGGGCCAAGGAGCTGGCGAAGCAGAACCCGGACTGGGTGATGCTGTACCAGTACGGCAACCCGGCCAACGCGGACGCGCACTATCGCGGGACCGGGCCGGAGCTGCTGAAGGACCTGCCGACGCTGACCCATTTCGTCGGCGGGCTCGGCACGACCGGGACGCTGGTGGGGGTCGGGCGGTACCTGCACGAGCACAAGCCGGACGTCCAGGTCATCGCGGCCGAACCGCGGTACGGCGAGCTGGTGTACGGCCTGCGCAACCTCGACGAGGGGTTCGTGCCGGAGCTCTACGACGAGAGTGTGCTCAACGGACGCTATTCGGTGGGGGCGTACGACGCTCTCCGGCGAACGCGGGAGTTGCTGGAGCACGAGGGCATTTTCGCCGGGATCTCCACGGGCGCGGTGCTGCACGCGGCGCTCGGGGTCGCGGAGAAGGCCGCCGCTCGCGGCGAGAAGGCGGACGTGGCCTTCGTGGTCGCGGACGCCGGCTGGAAGTACCTGTCGACCGGCGCGTATTCCGGGTCGCTGGACGAAGCGGCAGAACGGCTTGACGGTCAGCTCTGGGCCTGACCGTCCGTGAGGGGAACCCTGATTTCCCGCGGGGTTCCCCTCACGGCAGTAATCCCACGACGAGTGCGCGTACGCCTCGTTCGTAACTGTCTTGTGCGGTAAGGGTTTCCCAGCGCGGCCCGATCTCGGCGAGCGTCGGGAATTCCTCGGCGTCCAGTTCCGCGAAGACTCGCTCGCGGTAGGTGTCGCCGCCCCGGTCCCGTCGTCGCGCGGCGGCCGCGCGGGAGCTGATCTCGCCCAGCGTGTAGTGCCACACCGCTCGGTAGACCTCCACCGCCGCATCGGTCGGCAGGCCCGCTTTTACCGCCGCCGCAACGATTTTCTCCGGGTACCACAGCCCTCCGACTGACAGCAGGTCGTCGGAGCGCAGGACGTCCACGATCCACGGGCAACTCGCCAGCCCGTCCCGCATCGCCTTCGCGACCGCCACGATCCGCTCCGCCGGTTCCTCCGGGAGGTTCTCCGGCCGAGGCATCTTGCCGTGCGCGTAGTCGTCCAGCAGCAGCAGAAGCAGGCCCTCTTTGTCGCGCACGTGGTGGTACAGCGCCATTGCCGTGCTGCCGACCTCGCGGGCGAGGCGCCGCATGGTCAACGCGTCGACGCCGTCCTCCTCGATGACCCGGTGAGCGGCGGCCACGATGTCGGCCTTGGAGATCTTCGGCGGTCGGCCGGTGCGCGCTGGCATGCCGCCATGCTACTTTTTATACATGTATAAAAACTACTGGGGGACGGTCGCCGCGCTGGCGTTCGCGGTGGCGGTCGGGACTTTGCAGATGACCGTCGTGGTGCCGTTGCTGCCGCGGCTGCAGCTCAAGCTGGGGGTGCCGCTGAGTTCGGTGTCGTGGACGCTGACCGCCGGGCTGCTGGCGGGCGCGGTCGCGATTCCGCTGGTCGCGCAGCTCGGCGACCTGTACGGCAGGCGCACGATGTCGTTGGTCGTGCTCGCGTTGCTGGTCGGGGGATCGGTGCTGGGCGCGGTGGCGGGCTCGCTGCCGCTGCTGGTCGTCGGCCGGATCCTGCAGGGTGCCGCCGCGCCGTTGCTTCCGCTGGCGATCGGCCAGGTCAGGACCGTTTTGCCCGCCCGATCGCTGCCGACCGCGATCGGCGTTCTGAGCGCGACCATCGGCGCGGGCAGTGGCGGCGGGATGATCCTCGCCGGGCTCGCCGGTGGCGATCACCAGCTGGTGTTCTGGGTGCTGGCGGCGCTCGGCGTGGTGGCGTTCGCGCTGGTCGCCGCGGTTAAGGAGGACCGGACGGCCGCGGTACGGAGCGGTTCGCCGGACCTGCTGGGCGCGGTGCTGGTGTCGGGGTGGCTGATCTGCCTGCTGCTGGCGATCAGCAAGGGTTCCGAATGGGGCTGGGGGACCGTCGGACTGCTGGTCGCGGCCGTGGTGCTGGCGTCGGTGTGGGTGGTGACGGCGCGGCGCACGAGGACGCCGTTGATCGAGATTCCCATGCTGCTGCACCGAAAAACGGTGGGCGCGACGGTGGCGTCGTTCCTGCTCGGCTTCGCGTTGTTCGCCACGATCATGACGCTTTCGGCCTACGCGCAAGGCGTGCTCGGGGCGTCGGTGTTGCAGGTGGGGCTTTATCTCCTGCCGACGACGATCTTGATGCTGGTGGTTTCCGTGCTGGCCGGTTCGTTGATGCGGCGGTTCAGCGCGCCCGCGCTGGTCGCCGGCGGCTCGGCGGTGGTGCTGGTGGCCGCGTTGCGGCTGACCACGTTGCCGGGGGACGGGCTTGGGCTTTATGCCGTCGCGGCGGTGCTGGGGCTGGGGATCGGGCTCGGTTACGCCGCGTTGGGGACGATGGCGGTCGAGCACGTCGAGCCCGCGAAGACGGCCGCCGCCGGTGGGATCAACGCGCTGGTTCGGGTGGTGGGCAGCAGCCTCGCCGGAGCGGTCGGCGCGGTGGTGCTGTCGGCTGGCGGTCCGGGATGGAGCTTCGCGGTGGCGGCGGTGGCCGCGCTGCTTTCCGCCTTGTTCGCTGCCGCCTATGGAAACTTGCTCCGGAAGCCAGCAACGGTGTGACGCGCGGTCCGTGAGGGCCACCTTCACGGACTCTGAGTCCCAATGCCTGGGACTTAAGCGGCTCGTGGTTGGGCGGTGGTGGGTGTTGGTTTGTGGG